>JAWODE010000529.1:0-3440 GCA_046483455.1 Candidatus Hydrogenedentota bacterium
GTCCGCGGATAAGCCGCCGGCTCATGCTCCGCTACCTCGAAAATCCCTATTCGCCCTCAAGTCGTTTCACGCTCACGCCGTAACGGGGGGGCGGATTGTCCAATCCGCCTTGATTCCCCCTTACGCAGCATTGACGGTAAGAACCGGGCCTACCGACTCCTCGCGAAACGATCAGGGCCGCGCCGTGTGCGTCCGTGTTTGTCCGTGTGGCGCTGCCCTGAAAATTTGGCCGGTGTGGGACCGCCGCCCCCGGCGGTCATTACAAGTTTTTACAACGAGCGCGGACGTAACCGTCCGCGGTGGTCTTAACGACGGGCTGGAAAGCCCGTCCTCCGTTGCCGGAGCGAGCCTCATGGTTCGCCGCGTCGGAGATAATCTGTCCCGTGTAGAACCCGGCCCGCTGCGGCCGGGAGACCGCGACACAGCGAGTGAGGGTCCGCCAGTGAACGCGAATGCACGCCAATGATCTCAAAAGGACCCCGAATAGGGGTCCAATATGAATAGCCCGGGGCGGCAGAAACCCCGCATCGGAACCCGGCACCCTTTTTCATCGTCTCCGGGTGCCCGCCACAACTCATGGTTCGCTGCCCCTCGAATACTACAGCCTTTACATCAATTGGCTCCAAGTTAATTGATCATCCTAAACTTCACCATTGCAATTCCGTGCGCGTCGGGATACATTACTACGCGCTTCAGTTCGTTAGGGGGATAAAGTACTTTCTTTTCGCAAAGGAGACACCATGGGCAAGCGGCGTGGACCCGATATCGTGCACCGTTGGGAAGGCAATCCCATCGTTTCCCTCGAGGATGTCCATTTCCGCCTGGCTGACATCTGCAATGCGGGTGTTGCACACGTGAACGGAGAGTATATCCTCCTCATAACCATTCAAGGCTTGCAGGGCTTCCATTCAATCCACACGGCCCGCAGCCCGGATGGTTACCACTTTGACTTTGACCCCGAACCGATCATGGCGCCCTCGGGCGAACACCCTGATCCAACCTGCGACGAAGAGGGCGTTATGGATGCCCGTGTGACTCCTTTCGACAACTCGTACTATATCGTGTACAACGCCGTTGGAAGAAACGGGTATCGCCTGGGCCTTGCACAGACGAACGATTTTCGCACCATCACACGGCTCGGAATGATCTCCGAACCGGACACAAAAGGCGGCGCCTTATTTCCCGAGAAGATTAACGGTAAATTCGCCCGCCTCGAGCGCCCGTGGGAAGGCGGCAGCATCTGGATTTCCTACTCGGAGGACCTCGTCTATTGGGGAGAAAACGAGTTTGTTATGGGCCCCCGCGGCGGTTTCTGGGACTTAAACCGCGTCGGCACGGCTTCCCCCCCAATAAAAATTGACCAGGGATGGTTGTTCCTCTACTACGGGATCAAGGAAACCTCGGCCGGACCCCTCTTTCGCCTGGGAGCCGCCATTCTCGACCCCAAGAACCCCAAGAGAGTCGTTGGACGCACCAATGTCCCCGTTTTGTCCCCTCGAACGCCTTTGGAACGAATGGGGGATGTGCCTAATCTCGTTTTTTCCTGCGGGATGCTTATTGAACCCAACAATGAGGTGAAGGTTTACTACGGCGCCGCCAATTCCTGCATTTGTCTGGGCGTGACATCCGTCGAAGAAATCGTCAGGGCATGTTCAGAGAGCGTAAAGGAGTTCTAATCGTGAAACTCAAGAGTGGCCGAGACCTGTTTCACCGTTGGGAAGGCAACCCCGTCCTCGCCCTCGAGGATATGCCCTTTCGGTGCAACACGGTCTTTAATGGCACGCCGGTTAAGATAAACGGCGAGTATCTGCTGCTGTTACGGGTTGAAGGCCAACAAGGCTATTCTTTTTTTGCACTGGCGCGCAGCCAGGATGGGTATCATTTCGAGGTCCACCCCGAACCCGTGCTGTTGCCGGTCAAGGAAGGCCCATGGGGAGAATATGAAAACGGTGGTATCGAGGACCCTCGCGCCACGTTTATCGACGAAGCATACTACGTCATGTACACGGCCGTTTCAGGAACCGGATACCGCATTACTCTTGCCAAGACGACCGATTTTCTCTCGTTTGAACGCGTCGCGTTCATCTCCGAACCCGGCAATAAAGACGGCGTTCTCTTCCCCGAAAAGATCAACGATTTATACGTCCGTCTGGACCGTCCCTTCGGAAAAGGCGTCGGAAGCATCTGGATATCATACTCCCGCGATCTGATTCACTGGGGCAATGCCAAGGTCCTGTTAACGCCCCGGCCTGGATACTGGGACGAATTCCGCGTCGGGGCTTCGGTCCCTCCCATCCGCACCGACCAAGGATGGCTCGAAATCTACCATGGAACCAAGATGACCTCTTCCGGCCCTATCTACCGCGTGGGCACCGCCCTCCTCGACCTGGAAGACCCGTCGAGAATCATCGCGCGCTGTACGGTGCCTGTCCTCTCTCCGAGAACGGATTACGAACGCATAGGCGACGTGGGCAATGTGGTTTTCGCCTGCGGAGCCATTGTCGAGCCCGATAACAACCTCAAGCTATACTACGGCGCCGCAGACACCTCCCTGTGCGTGGCCACGGCCAAGCTGGAGGATATCATCGAGTGCACCCTGAATAGCAACAGAGGGACTTGACCCTATTCCGGCTGAAAGGCAGGCAGCACCCCCTTGGTACAGAGAAGGCGCCGCCCGCTTCCCCAACTACGTACCGTCAAAACCCTCTTGCGCTGAAAGAATCAGGTGCGTTTACGCCGGATTTTGCCGACGGCCATGAACCCGGCAATGCCGATACCCAGCAAGGACATTGTCGAAGGCTCAGGAACGATGATATTCGGATCGGTCGGACTGGTGCCGTACTGGAAGTTCACGTTCGAGATATCATCGACGCTCAAAGACCCCGTCGTGACATCGAACACAAACTCAACCGAGCCGCCCACAGTGACGGGCACATCACCTAAGCCATTGATTCCATCCGAAGGCAGCGCGGACGCCATGCCATAGTTGGCACCATCCGGGGAAGCCGGCCAATCCAAAACGTTGCCGTCCTCGTTGTCGTCAAAGCGGTGTTCAGGACCAAAAACATCGTTGGGGTCCTCACCATACCCACTGGAACCTATACCGTATTGGGCACCCCGGAAATAGGTCCCATCAAGGTCATCGCGGGCGGCCCACTCCGTTCCGACATCCAGCGGCATATCCGTGCCGTCGTAAAACACAGTCGTCGGATCAGCCCCCTCAACGACAAGCCCACCATCGAAAGTAGCCGATATGCGGGTGAGTTCATTGAGGTTCTCCAGGTCGAAAAACACGCCTGAGAGCAGGTCGGATTGCACGGAAGCAGTCGGACCCGCGTTCGTAAGTGTAATGAAAAGCTGAGAACCACCAACCTCGAACGTAGCGCTGGCCGCCAAATCGCCGGATTCTGGATTCGACCCTGTGGCGCTAAATGTGATGG
>JAWODE010000642.1:0-6951 GCA_046483455.1 Candidatus Hydrogenedentota bacterium
TAAAAGGATTTTTAGTGACTATTTTTCGAATCCTACCCGGGGCTTGCCAATCCTGGTCCTTCAGCATCATACTGATGGGCCTTCATTTGTCCTTTGTTTGACTTTTCTCTCCAATATTATGTATAGTAATAATAAGTTAAACTCAAAAATACATGAGTTTTTCAGGGTTTCTCGTCGACGATTTTCAGTCTTTGTTGCCCGCGGCCGACGTTTCCGCTGAGTTCGCAGTAGGTAATGCCGCCATCTTCCCGCGGAACCGTGAAGGTCATGATATTCCGGTCCTCGTAAAGTACCTCACCACCTTTTTCTTCGGCCGCCGCCCGGTAGTTTTCGCGGAACTCGAGCTGGGAAATGTGCGGGACCGGCTTGCCGTTCTCATCTTTGACCTCGTAAGTGAGTCGGCGATACTCGCCCTTGACAGGCTTCTCGGCTGTTTCGCCGGTCTCCGGGTCGGTCACGGAAAACTCATAGACGTCGTACTTCCGGTAGTGGGAAAAGTCCTCGATCAAAACTGATCCCGGGAAGGGCCGGATTAACGGATGTTCCAGCTTGTCGTCCTCTGATGCCACCGCGAAGCCGCAGCACGCAATTGCAATCGCTAGTCCGAGCGCAGTTTTCATGACAGGTCTCCTTTCGCCGATTACGGTACCCCTCCGCCAAGGTGGAGTATACCCCTCAGTTTCCCCTTCACGTCCTTGCCTTCCAGAGACGATTTTGTCAGGGATGCGCCATCGTGCGCAAATCCGCTTTGGTGCGGCACGGAAGGAAGGAAGAACAACATGTTTCCTGTTGCATCAGGGATCGATGCGTTTCACAACGTTAGGCATTTCCTTCTGGATGCTCCGGAATCCCGATGGTATCATCGTTTTTCTCGTTATGACCGCGTTTGTTACCCTGCTTGTGCTCTTGGGAGGCGCGGTATTCTGGCATGAATGCTTGGGGAAAGGCGGCGCCGTAACGGGTACGCTTCTGTTGATGTGACGCAGGGTTGCCCGCGGTTTGCGCAGCGCGCCCGACGGTTTCTCGCGCTGATGTTGGGAAGGCTGAGGTGTTCAAGGTGAGATTCTGTAGTGCAATTCTCTTCGTTACGGCAATGGCGGCCGCAAATCTTGCCACTTCCGAAACGTACATGGTTCGGGTGACAATCACCTCGCCGCTCACCTTTCCCAGAACGCCCATGGATCCTACGATAGACTTCGGGGCGCTGCTTAGAGAGGCGGGGGATGAGGGCGCACTGGATGTGAATTCCATTGAAGTGCTCGACGTGGCTACGCAAGGGAAGATACCCTGCGCGGTTAACGAGGATTTCGCGTATGCCGACAAGGGACGCGTTGAATGGGTCATCACCGATCCCGCGCATACCGAATACGTGGTCCGGTTTTCTTCTGCTTCGGAAAGGTCGCTTCCCGCTCCCGCCGCGTATACGCCGCTCATCGGTGTTGGTGACCTTTTACGCTATAACGCCGGTGTCCCGCGACCGGTTGCTGTAGCTTATCTCAGCGGGCTAGTCGATCTGACCGGCGACGGGCAGCGCGACCTTGTCGGCACGTGGAATTACGCCTACCGGCCAGGCCGGCCATGGGATGGTATTGTCTGTTATCCCGCCGTCGATGAATCGGCGTTTACGGTTGGCGAGCTCGTGCGGGTGCGCTATGCCGAAGACAGCGGCTTTAAGCACTTCTCGAGCACTTACATGACGTGCGATTTCGCGGATTTTACTGGTGATGGATTGATGGATATCGTCTATTCACCGAAACGGGGGGACACGGTCCACTTTTTCCACAACACCGGCGAACTCGACACCGGGGGCATGCCGGTTTTCGTCCCTGATATTGTGATCCCGCGCCCCGGCGGGGCGTGGAATCCCTGCCGCGCTGTCGACCTCGACAAGGATAGTGCTATCGACTTGGTGGTCGGGCAGGTTTCAGGGGCCGACAAGCCCGAATCCGGCAAAGTCTATTTCATTCGCAACGAAAACCCGGAGGAATGGCCTTTTGAGGCATCGGACGCCGTGGAACTTGGCATCGAAGAGCACGCTTGCTTTCTCGATGTTGATCAGGATGGCGTCTGGGATACCGTAGGGCTGGAAAAAGTCGACAACGGCGGTGTTCACGAAAAGCGCGTCGTCTGGCGGAAAGGCTTGAGCACCACGCCACCGGGCTTCGGCGATCCTCCACACGTGGCATCCATAGACGCCCATTATCCGGTGGGGCTGGCAGCCGTGACAGAAGGTTCGCGTACCGGATTAATGGTGCTGCATGACGTCTACCAGCGATTGACCTTCTGGGAACACTTGCCTACGCCCGAAGAGCCCGCCCGTTTCGTGCGGGGAGAAGATGCGCGGTCATTATCGGCGGTCATGTCGTTGAGCGATCAGGCGTGGCCATGCATTTGCGATTGGGAAGGCGACGGCGACCCGGACCTGCTCATCGGCGGAGGATACGGCTGGATACGCATCGTGATCAACGAAGGCTCGAAAGGGCGGCCGGCTTTCGCGGAGCCGCAGCCAGTCTTTTCCGAAGGCGCGCCGATCAAAATTCTGCGAAACGATGTTCTTGGCGAGCCGCATCACTGGCACAACATGGGGTATCCCTACCCCGTGTATGTCGACTGGGACATGGACGGGTTGCCGGACCTTGTCGTGCCCAACGAGACGAATCGTATTTTCTGGTATCGCAACGTGGGGTCCCGCTCGGAACCCCACTTTGGGAAGCGCCGGCAAATCCTGGTCGAGGGATACCCCGATTCGCCCGAGCTACGGCGCTTATCGGCCGAACGCGCGCTTGACAAAACCGATCCCACCTATCCGCGTGAGAAAGAGCGCCCCTTTTTCTGGCGTACCGGCGCCGCGGTCGCCGACTGGAATGGCGATGGATTGACCGATATCGCTACTCACGATGGATTCACGCGAAAACTCACGCTATTTACCCGCTACAAAGACGAGATGGGTGCGTTGAGACTCAAAAAGGGCGGCCCGATGAAACTTGGCGATGGCCGTCTGATCGATGATGCCATTGTCGAGCGCGATGCGCATTGGACGGAGAGTTTTCGTCCCATCGATTGGGACAGAGACGGGCGGCTGGACCTGGTTTATAGTTGTGCGGGAACCGAAAGCGCCAAGGGGAGCATCTATTTGCTTCGCAACATAGGAAGCAAGGCAAAGCCTGTTTTTGATGTGCCGCGTACATTCAAGTGCTTCGGGTGGCCTATCAAAGTCACTGCGCACGGTCCTCACCCGTGGCCTGGAGACCTTGACGGCGACCATTTGCCCGATCTATTGACCTGTGTCGAGTGGAGCGTGTATCCCTTCTATACACATGCCGCGCTGGAAATGGACGAACGACCTCAATATACCGTGGAGCTAATCGAATAGTTGGTGTAGAACGCAGGAAAAAGGAGTCTTGCCGTGAGTATCGATCGGAAACAAGCCGTATCGCAGTTTGAAGGCCATTTTGGAGAAGCGCCTACGATGGCGGTGCGTGCACCGGGGCGGGTCAATATTATCGGCGAGCATACGGATTACAACGATGGATTCGTTCTTCCCATGGCCATCGAGCGGGAGACCGTCATTTTGGCCAAGCCCATTGACGAATCCGTAATTCGGGCCTTTGCCGCGAATCTGGACCGGACGGCGGAAGCGCCTTTGGATCGGTTCGAGCGGAATGCCGATGAGCCGTGGATGGACTATATTGTGGGCGTTGCGCGCGAACTTGATGGGCTTGGCAAGGCCCTGCGCGGCGCAGAGATTATGATTATAGGCGACGTGCCGGTGGGCTGCGGGTTGAGCAGTTCGGCCAGCCTCGAAATGGCGGCTCTACGCCTTTTTGAGAGCTTGGGCGGTTATACCATCGAGGGTCCCGAAGCGGCTCGATTAGGCCAACGCGTTGAAAATGACTTCCTGGGCCTGAATACCGGGATCATGGACCAATTCATCTCGCGGTTCGGAAAATCGGGCCACGTGTTGTTTCTTGATTGCCGGTCCTTTGACTATGAACTGGTCCCCGTTTCTTTCGAGGATGCGTGTTTCGTCATTGCGAACACCGGCGTTTCGCGGGGACTTACCGCCTCGAAATACAACGAGCGCGTTTCCCAATGCCGCGAGGCGGTCGAAGGTATGCGCCAGAATGTTGGGAAAAAAGGTACGCATTTGCGCGATTTCACGTTAAAAGACCTCGAAACTTCCAAGGAGAGTCTTTCGGACGTCGTATACCGCCGTGCCCGTCATGTTATTACCGAAAATGCGCGCACCGAGGCCGCTTGTGAGGCCATGCGCGCCGGCGACGCCGCCGAGCTCGGACGGCTTATGAATGCTTCGGACGAAAGTCTGCGCGCCGATTACGAAGTGACCTGTGTCGAACTTGACACGATGACCGCGATCGCCCGCGATTTAGAAGGCTGTTTTGGGTCCCGCATGACCGGCGCCGGTTTCGGGGGATGCACTGTCAGCCTGGTCGAGGCCTCGCGGGCGGTGCAGTTTGCGGACGAACTGGCCCGTGCCTACACGGCCCAAACCGGTCTGCAAGGCGATGTCATGGTCTCGGTTCCCGCCGACGGGGCGGGAGAGTTTCGTTTGTAGTCGTCTTTACCCGCCACGCAGCACGCGTGGTCTCGAATACGGTAGAAATCCGGAAAGAGGTATCCGCAGATGACGCAGATTTACGCAGATGCGGAAGACCGCACGAAAAGATGATTCGTGTTTTGATTTCTCAGCGTCCTCCGCGGCTCTGCGGTAAAGTTGTTTTCGAGATTGCACCACGAAGGCACGAAGACACGAAGGATGTTGTAACATGGCGGTCTCGCCCGTGCCTGATCATGGCCGGAGGCATACGGAGGGAATCTGGAAAGAGGTATCCGCAGATGACGCAGATTTACGCAGATGCGGAAGACCGCACGAAAAGATGATTCGTGTTTTGATTTCTCAGCGTTCTCCGCGCCTCTGCGGTAAAGTTGTTTTCGAGATTGCACCACGAAGGCACGAAGACACGAAGGATGTTGTAACACGGCGGTCTCGCCCGTGCCCGATCATGGCCGGAGGGATGCGGAGGGAATCCGGAAAGAGGTATCCGCAGATGACGCAGATTTACGCCGATGTGAAAGACCGCACGAAAAGATGATTCGCGATTCGACTCACTTGGCAAGGGTTTGGCGCAGAGTTTCCCGTATGACCGGTGCCGGCTTCGGGGGATGTACTGTCAGCTTGGTCGGAAAGGCGGAAACACCCTCCTTTGTGGCGGTACATTCCCGGGAATATACAGTGCGAACCGGGCTCCCATGTGACGCTATCATTTCTTCGGCCGCCGATGGTGCAGGCCTTTTTGACAAGTAGACATAGGGATATATCCAATAAAAATGCATATTAGTATTTGCAAGTCTTTTAAAATCAATGGCTTACCCCCCCCCTTTTTTTTGGGAATATTTTTGTTTTTTTGCCGAAAGGTATGGTACATTTTGTGTGTTGTTGTGCACAACGGCGTGCGGTTTCCGGAGTGTGAGCTAAAAATTTTGGGGAATGGCCCAGGGGGAAGGTCGAGGCAAGGGGAGTTTCCTGTTTTAGATGCTCCCGGTGAATGTAGGAACAAACGCCGACATGCCGTTTGTGCGGAATAATTCCTTTCCAGGTGCTGTCATGCCTGTCTCCTACATTGCTACCAAGCTTGAAGGAAAGGAGACCATTCTTAATGGATAAGAGAACGCGTCATGGGGAAAAGGGCTTTACTCTTCTTGAATTAACTATTGGCATAGCATTGTTTCTCATTATACTTGGTGTTGTTGCCCAAGGGTTGATTTCCTATTACGTAGTCATGGATGCGCAACACCAACGCACGGCTGCCGCCCAAATACTGCGCGGTGTGCTTGCGGATATGCGGGTCGTGCGCGATGCCAATCCCGATGCATTTCCCGGCGCGGTGTGTGAGGCTTATCCCGATGGTTCCAATGTCACGGGCCCGGGGCTGTTGCCGAATGAAGCGATTGTAGTGACGTACGCCGACGACAGTGCAAATCCTCTGGAAGTTACATTAACGCTGAATTGGACCGACCTGAGAGGAAGGCCCGTTCAGGAAACGATGGCTACGCTACTGACGGACAGGTAGGAGGTAATTCCCATGGCGAACCGTAGTTCACATTGCTGGAACTGATGATCGTCATATCAATTCTCACGTTTATTGGTATGTTTTCTTATATTGCTCTTCAATGATCGACAGCATCGAAATCGCACGATGCGACAAGGAGAAAGAGTGATGTCCGAGCATTGGTCACCAACTACGCAAACATTTCTGCAACGCTATGGTGTAATCAAGACGTCCTTCGACCGTTTTCACAATGAGTTGGACATGATATTCGAACAGCTCAAGTATCGCGTTCCCGGCTTTGAGGCAAGACATTACCAGTTTGCGAACTGCCGACATATGCTTCAGTTTTCACAGCCCAATTGGCAGAATGCTAAGGGCGAAGGCATCCATTTCGAGTTCTTTGTGGATCACGAGGAACTTGCGCACGGGCACATGGAGGTCGGCTTGGATTTCGGCACTGCGGTCTCGGACGCCAAAGGAAAACGCGTATCCCTAGCAAGGTTGCTCAGGCCTTATCGGCAGGTCCTCTTGAATCGATTCGGCTTCACGTTACGGCCTAACAATTCATGGAAGGTTCTTCGTTCACAACTTCCGTTGTTAACATTAGCTGTGGAATCAATGGACGACAAGTGTCGAGTGCTTCCTGATCGGCGGCCTATGTGGATGAAGCGATTTTCCTGCGCGGCAAGAAACGTGTGTGGCGTACGTCCTTCCTCCATGAGAACAGGCGCCCGTACCTCGAATGGCATGAGAACCTGGGCACCGGGCCCCGTGGTGGATGGGAGCTGACGGAGGGTGGCGGCAGATTCGATAGCGCCTGCCTTCGGTGCCATGCGGGGAGAAGCAATTACCACGAGGGCAAGAACATCCTGATGTTGCG
>JAWODE010000667.1:0-7368 GCA_046483455.1 Candidatus Hydrogenedentota bacterium
AGACGGACGAGAACACCATCGCCGACAGCATCGCCGTCGGCATTCCGAGAAACCCCGTCAAGGGTCTCAGGGCCGTCACGGCCTCAAAGGGCGCCTACATCACCGTGAGTGACGCGGCCATCCTCAAAGCCATCAAGACCCTCGGCAATGACGAGGGCATCTTCACCGAACCCGCGGCGGCCGCGCCCGTGGCGGGCCTAAAGAAGGCGCTTGCGACCTCCGTCATAACAAAAAACGAGAGCGTGAGCGTCATCCTGAGCGGCAACGGCCTCAAGGACCCCGACACCGTCAAGGACGTCCTCCCCGCCCCCGCCAAGCTCGACAACGATATCGATGCACTGCACACGTACCTAGAGACCAGAGGAGGCAACACTGAATGAAGAAAATCCCATTCGGCCCGACGTACGAGGAGATGCTGCACCCGGGAAAGATCGACCCCGACTGAAAAATACTCGTGGGAACAACGGCGGCGGTTGAGTGTCCGGCCGGGTCTTACAGGGCTCCAGCAGGTGAGCGGACGGAGCGATGTCACCTTTGACGAGTGGGTGGCTATGGACTTGGCTTACATCGACGAATGGTCTCTTATGACCGATCTCCACATCATGCTGCTGACCATCCGGGTGGTATTGCTTGGCAAAGGAGCGCGTTAGCCCGCATTTCTCGCCAGGGCGGGTCTGCCTGCGCCGGCGAGAAATGCGTAGACTTGGGTTGTAAAGAAAGCACATGTTTTTTCCGCGAACAGACGGTTTGGGGATATTTCACAGCAGCCTACGGCGTTTGAGAATCGTAATCCATTCATGCAAAACCGTTTGCATAAGGCTCGGGTGCCCGTCTGTTGCAAGCCGTGAAATATCCGGGTTAGCGCAGGCAACGTGAGCGGCACGGCCGATAACCACCAACCTGGAAACGCCTCCTTGCGTCCTGGGGGCTGGACGCGCGCATTCGGAATCGTCTTGTCTTTACGCGTCGCAGCCGCCGCGTTCGCGTTTGCCGTTACTGCTCTTATCGGAAGGATGTTGGGCGACGCCGTTTTGGGGCGCCTCGGGTTGTTGCTCGCCATTGTGGATGTGGCGGCGGGCATCGTTGGCCCTGCTCTCGACGCGACGCTGGTGCGGTTCGCATCGCGGACGATCGGGCCTGGCCACGACGCATCCCTGCCTTATTTTCAGCGTATCTTCCGCGTGAAGATCGTTGTAGCGGCGGGGATGTTGGTGTGCGGCGCCGTACTGGCGCGGCCCCTATTAACGCATATGGGTGGGCTTTCCGAAAGGGCGGGGATCGAAGTTGGGGGTGTAATTCTTGCCTTCGCCGGCGCGGGGGTGCTTACCTTGCTGGGGTTCGCCCAGGCGTATTACCAGGCGCACCTCCGTATGGCCCAATACGCATTTATCGAGTTTGCCAACGCGACACTGCGGCTGGTCCTGGTAGCGGGTGTACTTGCTGTACTGAGAGACGCGTCAGCGTCCATTCTTCTGAGCGTCTACGTGACGAGTTCAGCCCTCGTAACCCTCGGGGGGTATGCCCGCTTGCCGCGCGCCGTGTTTCGAAAATGCCCCGACAAGAAGATTTCGTTGCGGGAGCCGCTGCGTTTTGCGGGATGGGTGGTTGTGGCAGCGGTATGCACGACGATCGCGCACCGGGTGGATATCATTATTCTGGGTGTGTTGGGGTTTGGGGGAAGCACGATTGGCCAGTACGTGGCGGCGTTCACAATGGCACGCCTAGGCGATCTTGGAATAATAACCCTGTTCAGCATCCTGTTGCCACGGGCAAGTTCACTGGGTTCGGCGGCGTCATTTCGGCGGTTTTTGAACCATTTCCTTCCGATGATCATGGTTGTGCTTTTGGCTGGGGCGCCGGTATATTTGGGGGCGAAGTGGGCCGTGCCGCTGGTTTTTGGCGGTGAATTCGTCGAGGCGGGCCTGCTTTGCGGGATATTGTCGCTGGGCGTGCTGGTATCGTTTGGGGCGGCGCCGGGAGGAGCAGCGCTGTATGGTATGGGGCGCTCGGGACATGTTGCCGTACTCGAGATGCTGAAGCTGGCAGGCATCGCCGGATTGGGCGTATTTGCCGCGCGGCGGTATGGCATTCTCGGAATGGCATGGACCGTTGCGACCGTCCGCGCTACAATAGGGATTGCGACCTACGTCTGTGCATACTATGCCGCAAAGTACATGGGGGAAGGGTCGACGTAGATGAGAGAGCGTTTCTAATGACTATTGTTACCGAGAACCCGCCAGCCGCCTTGGGGAATAGAACTGCTCTTGCGGGTGGAATTGTTGTTGCGGCCGTTGCCGGAGTAGCGATTTTGGCGGGCGGGACGTATGCCTTGTTGGCGGAACTCGGGATCATCGTGTTCGCGCTGGTGCTGCGCTGGCCCGTGCTAGGGTTGTACCTGACCACAGGGCTTTTGTTGCTTTCGGGCCCCTCGGGAGTGGTTGGCTCGATGCGGGTCGCAATTCCGGTTACCGCGGCCAAAATCGTTGGCGCCATGACATTCGCGAGCTGGCTGGTCAATGCCTTTTTGAGACGGGAACATATCCGGGTCGGCTGGGAGTCGTTGCCGCTTATCGCGTTGTTCCTATGGAGCGCTCTCGGGGTATTCCTTTCGGAGACCTGGCACCTGCAATGGCCGGAATGGTTCCGTCTTGGGACCCTGGTGGCGTTTTTCGTCCTGTCGGTCAATTTGTTGAACTCCGAAAACCGCGTTCACAATTTCGTGATGGTTGTGCTGTATTGCGGGGTGGCGATGGCCGTTTTCGCGGTGGTGCAATACGCTTTTCCGGCTTTCCATCTGGAGAGTGAAACGGCGATTGCGGACATCGGGGCGGGTGTCGAGGGGGCTTATGTGGACCCCGAATCGGTGGACAGCGGCGCGGCGGTGCGCGTCACGGGCCGCGCGGGCCATTCGAATTGGTTGGCATTGATCATGCTGATTATTTTGCCGCTGAATGTGTACTGGTATGAAGTTGCGAAGTCATGGAAAGGCCGGGCCTTTTGTGTCAGCGCGGTGTTCGTAGAAATTATCGCGCTGATTCTGACCTTCACGCGGACAGGGTTCCTGGTGGGACTCGTAGTTTTCGCGGTACTTGGGATGCGCCGTCTTGTGCGGGTGAATCCGCCGCGGTTGGCCTACGTGGCGTTCGCCGCTGTGATTGTGTTACTGGCGCTTCCGTCAGCGTATAAGGAACGTGTGCTGGACCCGGCGAAATACACCCGGTCGGAATCGGTGCAGCACCGAGTGCAGCTCCAGCAAGCCGCGTGGGATATGATGCTCGACGAGCCGGTATGGGGCGTAGGCTTGTCCGGCTATGGGTTACGGATTATAGAAAAGGATACGGAAGTTGCCGAGATCATGCGATGGCTGGTCGATGATATGCATTGGGACCCGCGCATCATCGGCACTCACAACATGTATCTTCAATTGGCAAGCGAAACCGGGCTGGTGGGCCTCGGGCTGATGGTGTTGTTTTTCGGCATCATGCTGCGCGATCTGCGTAAAGCGGAGCAGTTTTTCCTGAAGAGGGGGGACCGTCGTGCTTCTACCTTGGTGATGTCGCTCCAGGTGAGTCTACTCAGTTTTCTATTGTGCGCCATTTTTCTCCATGCGCTGCAACAGAAGATTTGGTGGATGATGGTAGCGGTTGCAGCGGTTGTGCCGTTGTACACGGCAAGTATGACCGGGTCGCGCACGGGGGGAACGCGATCCGCAAAAGACGCCCGCGCGGAGACGGGTTGAGGGGGGCGAGCACGCGAAAAGGGGAATGGTGGAACGCATAAATGTATTGTATCTGATTCGGACTTGGGCTATCGGGGGCTCGCATACGATCATTTTCCTGTTGCTGCGGCACCTGCCCAAAGAGCGGTTCAATATCATCTGCGTGCCGTACGATACACCCTCCCAAACTGACGAGGCCCTGGTCAGAGCCTTGAGGAACCGCGACCTGCCCGTCGCCGAAGACCGTGTGCCATGGCAAAGCCGCACCGACTGGTGGAAAGCGCGTAACGCTATTTCGGAGCTTATCCGGAAATATAATGTGGACCTCATTCACGCCCACGATCCGCAATCGGACGTGCTTGTTGGTACTGGCCGCAAGCGGTGGCCTTGTGCCGTGGTGTGCAGCCCCTATGGCTGGTGGGCGCGTATGTTTCCGTTGCGGAGTCATGTCTACCAGTGGGTGGAACGCACTTGGGCCTTACCAAACGCCGACCAGGTCATCACCGTATCCGAGGATATGAAACGCAAAATCCTCCGGGGCCCAACTCCCGCGGACCGAGTCAACGTAATCTACACCGGACTGGACCCCGATGCCCTCCAGAGCGGTGGCACGCGCGAGGCGGTGCGCGAAGCATTGGGAATCCCTCAAGACGCATGCGTCGTGGGCGCTGTGGGCCGGATGTTCATCGAGAAAGGCCACACGTTTTTGTTGGATGCGGTGCGTGGTCTGGCGAATGCCGTTCCGAGTCTTCATGTGCTGATCGTTGGTGAAGGACCCTTGCGCGCGTCCCTCGAGCGTCAGGCGCGCAACTCCGGGTTGAGCGAGCAAGCGCATTTCACGGGTTTCTACGACGATTTGCCCGGCGCGCTGCGCGCGATGGACATTTTTGCCCAGCCGTCTATCCTGGATGAAGGATTTCCAACATCGGTGCTCGAGGCGCAGCTCGCGGGCTTACCCGTCATCGCGTCGGACGTGGGTGGCACCCGCGAAACCATGGACGTGGAACGAACGGGGTTGTTGGTGCCGCCCCGGGATGTTGCTGCGCTCGCTGAGGCCATTCGTACTCTCGCGGAGGACCCGGCACGGAGAAAAGCCATGAGCGAAGCAGGCCCCGAATGGATCCAGAAATCCTTCACGCTCGATACCATGATTCGGCAGGTGTCCGACGTCTACGAGAAAGCCCTCGCGGCCTACCGCGAGCGTTCGAAAGCCGGATGATGCGGGTCGCCATCGATGCTCATGCCCTCGATACAGGCGCGGGAGGCAATGAATCGTATATCCGCGCACTTTTGGAGGCTGTTTCCATCCAGAAAGCGGACATCCAACCTGTGGCCCTGACGCCGCCCGGTTGGGAGGGAGAACTGCCTTCGGGCATCGCTTTGCGGTCCCTCCATGTGCATTCATCATGGCTACGGGCGGCCTTCGACCTACCCTTTGTGCTTCGACGCGGAAAATACGAGCTTTTCCATGCTCAATACATCGCGCCGCCGGCTTGCCCGTGTCCCGTGGTCGTCAGCATTCACGATTTCGTGTGGAAACGGCACCCCGAAACCCTGCCCCTCCTCATGCGGTGGCGTTTGCAGACGCTTATCCCGGGAACCCTGAAACGGGCGCGGCGCGTGTTCGTGCTTTCCGAGGCAATGCGGGAGGAACTGACCGAATTTTACGGGTATCCTGGAGAGCGGATAGACGTCGTGCCGCCCGCTGTCCATGCGCGTTTCTCCATGGATATCAAACCGGGAGTTGTGGAGAAGGTACACACGAAATACGGCCTGCCTTCGGACTATCTCTTGTACACCGGCGCATTGCAGCCACGGAAAAACCTGCGCCGTCTTCTCGAAGCCTTTGCTGAGGTGCGAAGTGAGGGTTTCCCCCATAGGCTGGTGATTGCCGGCCGAGAGGCCTGGATGATGCGCGCACTCGCGCATACGGTGCGGCGCCTGAACCTCGAAGGCGCTCTCGTGTTCACGGGACATGTTGACGACGCAGATTTGCCCGGCCTTATCAAAGGCGCCACGGCGTTTGCTTACGTCTCGATCTATGAAGGGTTCGGTATTCCAGTGGTGGAGGCTATGGCCTGCGGCACGCCGGTCTTGACCTCGAATGTTGGTGCGCTTGCGGAAGTTGCCGGAGATGCCGCTCTGACCTGCGACCCGTTCGACGTGGATGGCATTGCAACCGGTCTGCGGGCCCTCCTCACCGATGCCGCGGAACGACAGCGTCTGCAAAAAGCGGGTCCAATGCGTGCGCGGGACTTTTCGCACGAAGCGATGGGGAAAGCGGTGGTAGCGGGGTATCAACGGGCACTCGAAGACGAAGGCTGATGGCTGTGCGAATAGCTGGAACTGTATTCCGAAGGCCAACATGTTCATGCAATATTGCTTCAAATTATCCAGTGACTTGGATAAAACCAGTCTGAAATGGAGGGAGAATTGTTCCGGTTGTCTGCGCGCGGGGCAAGAGGGTAGAATTTCGAACCCATGAAAACCTTGCGCGCATGGATAACCGTCATAATCGGGCTTTTGCATTACCTTGCGTACCGTTTGCACCTCGTGAAACGGCCCAATCTGATGCCCCATCGGGAGGCATTCTATGTCGTCATTTCGCAGTTCTTCCGATGGCGGAAGACCTTGCGGGTGGTACATGGCGAGCGATGTCCGAAAGATGCGGCGTGCGTGTTCGCGCAAAACCACGTCTTTCTGCTCGACCCTTTTATAAGTTTTGCCGCCGCGTTTCGGGCCCGCCGCCACATGCCCCGGTTTATGTCGCGCGACGATTTTTTTGCCGAGAAGAGAGACACCTGGTGGTACCGCCTCATCGACGTCGACGAGTTCATTTGTGAACTGGGCACGCTCGAGATTTCGCGGGGCAATGTATCCATCGGTCAGTTGCGGCCGTTCGTTAACGTGCTGCGCAATGGCGAGAGCTTCATCATGTACCCGGGACGGACACGGAGCCGTAGCGGCCTGGTTTTCGAGTACCGTGACGAGGTGCGGGAGCCGGGGAGCGCTTCGTTCTTTCTAGCTCAGGCGCAACGCGGACATGAAAATCTGGACGTAGTTATTGCACCGCTAACGCGTACGCGCAATCTTGCGACGAAGAAAGACACGGTGGTATTCGGCCATCCGTTGCAATTGCCGCCCAAAGCGAGCCGCGAAGTGCAACGGGCCCTGGACTTTAAGCTTGTCGAGATTATCGCGGAAAACGTAACGGTCAACGCAACGCAGATCGTTGCTGGGATTCTGTATCTTCGGGCATTGCACGGATTGCCCGAAACCATTTCGCGAAGGGAACTCGAGGAGACGGCGTGTACGATTCTGCAGCGTACCGAAGGCCGCTACGTTGACCCGGATGCGCTGGAAGATTTGCCGGGACAAGTTTCGGCGGTGTTGCGACATTTCAGGAAAGCGGGCCTCGTGCGTCTTTCGGCTAAATCAGTCCAATCTGACAAAAACAAGATTCTCGCAACCCCGCCCGGAGACCGTACGTTCCGGAAGCTGAATCCCGTTAAATACAGCCTCAATCAAATCCTTCACTTCACGGATGTCACCCGCAATATCAAAGATGCCGTGCTGAGGCCGTAGCGAATACCGTTGGCATCGCGTGTCCGTGTCTTGAAAGGTTTGGAGGGTGTCTTTAGGATAAGCGA
>JAWODE010000680.1:0-4093 GCA_046483455.1 Candidatus Hydrogenedentota bacterium
CTTCTTCCCCATGGTCCTGCACCTTGATACCACCTCCTTGACGCTCTCTTTCTGGACCTCCATGGCGCTTATGAAGACCATGTCGGACCATTCAATGTCTTCGTCCCTCACTCCATAAATTCTCTAAAATCAAGTGCAAAACCCGGACTTTTGTCAAGAGACATTTAATATCAGCAAGCGTTCCTCGCCCTCTTCGAGGGTGACATTTTGTGTCGTGGTGTGGAGGGCAGGCCTTCCAGCCTCATGGGGGTCAAAGGCAACCGCGATGATGGTGTAGGTGCCGGGTTCAAGGCCCAAAAGCGTGTATTCGCCATTGGGTGAGATGGGCGAGCGGGCGATTTCGATTTGCTTTAGTTCATCGATGTCAATTTGCGCAGGGTTGAAATCGTAAGGGCCCATGAGGGCCATAACCTCCCCCCTTTCGTTTGGCGCGAGTCCATCTACGGTCCCGTAGACACCAGCGGAGGCCATGAAATCTGTATCCAGCCGTACGGTTTGGCCGACTGGGATGTGGACGGAAACGTTCTTCCTGCGTTCGCGGCCATCTTCGAGCGTAAGCACGACTTGGACCCACGCATCGCCTGCCGGCAGGTTGTCGATGAAATACGTGCCATCGATGGCGGCCGAGGCGTTGAAGAACACGTCGCCCGATTCGCCGGCGACATATCCCTTAATAGCGGCCGTTGCGACAGGTTTACCTCGGAGAGTAACCAAGCCTTCGATAGCGCTTGCGGCGTCGGCCAGTTGGAAATCGACGATCGTTACCCGGCCTTTTTCGACCACGACTTTTTTCTGCAGCCGGACGGGCCTGGAATCGGGGCGGGCAGCCGGCACGAGCTTGGCAATGACCTCGATTTCCCCAGGGTCCACCCCTCGAATCGTATAGATGCCCGCTTCGTCGGTTACGCTTTCCTTCCTTACGCGCGGAGGCTCAAGGCGTAACGCTACTATCTTCTGCCCAGAAAGTGGGGTGGTCCCGTCGAGGACGGTGCCCTGGATGGAACCACCGCTTCCAAGGACAATTTCGACCTCGGTTTCGTCTCCCTGGCTCAGCATCGCCTCCGCGGTTCCGGAAAGGTAATCGGAATGGGCAGCGGTAAGCGTGATGGGCCCGGGAGACAAGCGGTCAATGATGAAGCATCCGTCAGGGTCCGAGCGCGCGAGTGTTCGTCCTCGTGCTTCAGTACCAAGGAAGATGTCGGCGCCGGCAATGGGTTGACGTTGTGCACAGACAACCCGTCCGAGAAGTACGGCTTCGGGCAAAAGAACGATCTCGGGCGCATGGGCCGTTTGTCCGGGTTGTACCGGCGGAACCGTTGCATACGCCGGCTCGAAACCCTCCGCGCTGACGGCGACCGCGAATTTAACGTCGCTCCGGATATCTTCAATCCGGTAATACCCCTCAGGATCATTTATCCGCATCCATTGGGCGGTTTCGCCGCGGAGGATGTTCTGCCAGTGCGTGTCATCGCCCGGCGGAGGGTGCAGCCAAACGACGTTGAACTTTGCGAGAGGCTGGTCGACACGGCCGTCGAGTACCCTGCCCTCGATGGCACTGAGGGGCTCGAGGACGAGGGAGACATCTGAGGCGCCCGCTTGTATCCCCTCGAGCACGGCCTCATTGTAATGCTCGAGCAGCGCGCTTACGCGGTACGCGCCTGGACGCAACCCCACAATCCGAAACCGCCCGTCGTCGTCGGCAGTAGCCCGGGTAGCCCCGGTGTCAGCGGTATATGCGGCAACGCGTGCTCCAGCGGCAGGCGTTTCGGTCGTTGTGGTTACGATACCCGCGATGACGAGGCCGGGCGGGTCAGGCTGAGAAGCCTCAGTGGCCTCGGGCTTCTCCGTCGGAATAACCGGCGCGCTCATGTCTTTATCTGAGACATCGGAAATGATTTTCGCGGGCGAGGGCGAAGGGGCGCCCTCCGGCTTTGCCACTGGAGGCGGCCGCATAAACCAGTAAATGGTGGATGCCGCGATTATGCCGGCCGCAAGAACAACGTATACCAGGGATGCTGATTTCACATTCACCAAGCTCCCTCCCGAGTCTTCACGAATGATGCGTTTGAGATCGTTACGATAATTGAGGGCCTGTGTTTGTGTAAAGGGGACTGATCTCGACAGTGCGATCGCACTTAAGTCGCCCCTCAAGAACGGTTACTGTGGCGCCGGTGACTTGTATTGTAGCTTAGTCCTTTCACCTGCATTCTTAACTTCGGTGTGGGACCGGCGCCGTCGCCGGTCATCTATCCGACCGACCGCCGGGGGCGGCAGTCCCATACCAGAGGGCGTTCTTAGCAGAGCGAAGGCGTCTCATTGAGAAACCGGCCGTACAGATTGAGACGCAGGCTAGAAGAGGGAGCGATATCCGAAGCCTAAGGATTCACGTGAGGTCTTAGTGCGATTGCCCTACTACTTTTGAGGAAGAAACCCATGGGATTTCGCGGCTATGATATACTGCATGAGGCGTTATCTGCTGTCCGCAAAAGACTACTTGGGAATAGGTGCATTTTTCGGGTCTATCACGTTGCGGTGCCGGATATGACCAGGCAGAATCTCGACCAGACGACAGCGTTCGATACACGGGAAGCACGGGCGGTCGAAAACCTTCTGGCGCGGGCGGATATTCGTATCGGGGGCGACCGACCGTGGGACATCACGGTCCATGACCCACGCGTTTTCCGCCGGGTTTTGAGCCAGGGGACCCTCGGCGCGGGCGAGTCGTATATGGACGGCTGGTGGGATTGCGACGCTTTGGACGAAATGATCGAGCGCATCCTTTCCGAGAGGCTGAGCCAGGAACTCTGGAGCTGGCCCGTGCTTGTCGGGCTTGTCAAGGCCCGGCTCCTCAATCCTCAAAGTAAATCGCGCGCCTTTGTGATCGGGGAGCGCCATTATGATATCGGTAATGACCTCTATAAGGCCATGCTCGACCGGCGCATGGTGTATTCCTGCGGGTACTGGAGACGGGCTTCTACGCTAGACGAAGCGCAAGAGCATAAGCTCCAGTTGATCTGCGAAAAAATTGAGCTTAAACCCGGTATGCGCATACTCGATATCGGTTGTGGGTGGGGCTCATTTGTAAAATACGCCGCCGAGAACTACAACGTCGAAGCCGTAGGGACCACGGTCTCAAAAGAGCAGCTTGCGCTTGCGAAGGAATTGTGCGCTGGATTGCCCGTTGAAATCCGCTTAAGCGACTACCGCGACCTCGACGAGCGCTTCGACCGGATTGTGTCCGTGGGCATGATCGAGCATGTGGGCTACAGAAATTACCGCAATTATATGAGGATTGTTCACGAATGCCTCGCCGACGACGGCCTTTTTCTCCTCCAGACCATTGGCACGTTGCGCAGCACCACGTCGACCGATCCCTGGATTGGCAAATACATATTCCCCAACTCGATGTTGCCCTCGATCAAGCAGTTGGCACAAGCCAGCGAAGGTCTTTTCGTAACTGAAGACATTCATAATTTCGGCGCCGATTATGACAAAACCCTCATGGCCTGGCGGCGCAATTTTGACAGCCGCTGGCGCGACCTCGAGAGCAACTACGACGAACGCTTCTACCGCATGTGGAAATACTACCTGCTTACCTGTGCCGGCTCGTTCCGCGCCCGCTGGAACCAACTCTGGCAGATTGTCTATTCCAAGAAAGGCATGCCGGGTGGCTACCGATCCATGCGGTAATTCTTAGGACGCTCCTTTGAAAGCATTACGATAAAGTGATACCAAAAACCCCCGAAAACGCCTTGTTTTCGGGGGTTATGATGTCTATGGTGCCGGAGAAGGGACTCGAACCCCCACGCCCTTGCGAGCACATGGTCCTGAACCATGCGTGTCTACCAATTCCACCACTCCGGCGATGGACGTCGCTAAACGAAGCCGGAACATCTTAGCGCACGCCTATGGCCGGGGTCAAATGCAATGTGCATCGAGTAGTTGTCATTAGGAGGAGCGGATGTAGGTGGAGATAGCGTCGAAATCCATTCCTTTGGGCATGACGAAAACGCATTTGCCACCACTCCGCTCAGCCCATAACTCGCCGAGGAGCCGTTTCTCCCTACTGTCTTCGTTACTCCAACGGTCTTCG
>JAWODE010000726.1:0-2683 GCA_046483455.1 Candidatus Hydrogenedentota bacterium
GCGATAAATGCGCTGTCACTGACCTTGCGGTGGCCCGTGATTGCCCTGATTCCGCTGGCAAGCCGGTGGGGGATGGTGACCAGCATGAATCTGTTGCCGTATGCCCACGTCGATCCGTCCGACCCGCCGCTGGTGCACCGCCGCGCCATCATACCCATCGTGTGGGCCACGCTGCTCTTCGCGGTCGTTCCGCTCC
Organism: Candidatus Hydrogenedentota bacterium; assembly: GCA_046483455.1. GTDB lineage: Bacteria > Hydrogenedentota > Hydrogenedentia > Hydrogenedentales > SLHB01 > UBA2224. The sequence goes on from JAWODE010000726.1 coordinate 197, forward strand.
TATATGTCTACATTTCCCGGCAAGGTTTCCCCTTGGGGGACTTGGGTTTTGACATCGCGGAACGCATCTGGACCGCGGCAATGGTGGTGGCGTTGCTTTCCAGCGCCCGAAGCATGCTTCGGCTCAGCGGATGGACGACCTGCCGCATCGGAACACTCGCGGAGATGGTCGAAGTAACAGTACCGTTGGCCGTTATCCTGGTCATCCCGCGCTAACGGGTCTTGCGCCGGCCGAACGGCGGCCCTCTCGAGGGGAAACCACTTCAAAGTGCACGGTATCAAGAACGCCATCCGGCGTAAGACAAGTCAACTTGTGATTTCCTAGACTCAGGTCCAAATACATGGGCGCTTCGGGTTTTGAACCGCCAAGATACCGGTCATCGAGATACCAATGCAGTCTTCCCAGGCGTTCAATGGATGCGCGCAGTCGAATGCGGTCGCCCGTGGGTTCCCCCGTCAACACATAAACGGCTCCTTCAGTAGGATGCTGGATGGCGAGCGTGTCACGGCGCTCAGGCCGGGCTTCACGGCATCCGGGCTCAACGATTTGTGGGTCGCGGATAGCAGCTAAATCCCATCCGCGCGCGTCGCCGGGCCACTGTTCGATGATTTTCTCGCTCCCCCTCCCGGCGGGATGATGCATGTCGCAGACCCGGTGCAGATACTGCGTGCGCGGAAGGGTTTCGCGGCGCGTGTTGGTGCACCACCGACTGGCGGGTAAGCCGCTCAGGGCGCACACCGTTGTTTCGCGAAGGTCGTCTCCGGCCTTGGGCCACGCAGGTGTATTGGCCACTTCGAGCGAGCGAAAAATTTTACCCGCCAACGGCAACGCGACCGTCGCACCGACCAGCCATTTCGAGGAGGTGGCATCGTTGTTTCCCAGCCATACCCCCACAACATAATGTCGGTTGAACATAAAGGTCCACGCGTCACGGTAGCCTGTTGACGTGCCGGTTTTCCAGGCGACTCGCGTGTTCATAGCGCCGACGGGGACCAATTCCCGCTCGAATTCTTCCGGAAGCGGTTGTTCAAGCATTTCATAGAGTTTGAGGCATGTTCCACGGGTGAGGTCGCGTGTTTCGGGGGCAATTGCCTGGCGTTCATGCACGCGAAGGGGACGATACATCCCCAAATTCGCAAGCATGGTATACGCCTCGGCCATTTCTTCGAGACGAACTTCGCAATTGCCAAGCGTCAGGCCCAGCCCGTAATGCTCCGGTGGTTTGACGACCGTAGTGATACCCGCGCGAGGCAGAAACGCATGGAAGTGTTCGTTGCCGACACGATCGAGAACCGTAACCGCCGGCACGTTGAGCGATAGCTGAAGCGCTCTCTCAGCGGTAACAAGTCCCCGGTAACGCCCATCAAAGTTATGGGGAGCATAGCGTCCATAGTCCAAGGTGCCGTCGTTGAGCATCTCGGAGGCGTAGAGGCAATCGCGGTCCATGGCAAGTGCGTACATAAACGGTTTCAGGGTCGAGCCGGGCGAGCGCAATGCCCGGCATGCATCCACTTGGCCACCGCCCGGCGTATCGAAGAAATCTCCTGAGCCGACGCGGGCAAGGACTTCCCCCGTAGACGTGTCGATAACGATCACGGCGGCATTTGTAATCTCGCCCGGGTAATAGCGCAGGCGCTCGCCTACGATCTCTTCCATGTGAGCCTGGATATCGTAATCAAGCGTGGTGCGGAGATGGCCCTCCCTTTCGGCGAGGCGCCGGAGACGCATGGCCAGGTGAGGGCTCAGGGACGCGAATTCGTGCCATGTCGCACCGAGAGGCGCTTCGCATGCTCTCGCGCATGCCTCGGCACTGATATAACCTTCGTCGCGCATGCGTTCGAGAACATGGTTTCGCCGTGCCCGTGCACGGGTGGGATGCTCGATGGGCATATACAGAGAGGGAGCTTTGGGAAGCCCCGCCACCAGCGCGGCTTCAGACAGATTCAATTCACGGGCAGGCTTCCCGAAATAGCGCAACGAAGCCGCCTCACATCCTACAAGATTAAGTCCATATGGAGCGGAATTGAGATACGTCTCCAGAATTTTGTCCTTGGTTACCCGTCTTTCAAGACGCACCGCAGCGAGGGCTTGGCGAAGTTTTCCCGGAATCGAGTCAGCCCCACTCGCTCAAGCATGTGCGTTACTCGTTGTATATCCTCCGGCTCGGGTTCCCCTTTTCGAATCGCCACGGGCATCAGTGCGTTCTCCAGGCAGGTGAACTCATCAAGCAGATAGTGGAACTGGAAGATGAAGCCGACCGCCCGGTTGCGCAGCGCCGCCAGATCATCATCGGAGGCCGTGTTCAGGTCCACATCGGCCACCCGGACTGTACCCTCGGTAGGGCGGTCCAGCGCTCCGAGGATATTCAGCAGCGTGGATTTTCCGGAGCCGGATTGTCCGCCGATGGAGACAAGCTCGCCGTGGTCGATTTGCAGATCGATGCCGTGGAGCACCTCCAGCGGACGGGCGCCTCCATAGGTTTTCTTC
>JAWODE010000144.1:0-7219 GCA_046483455.1 Candidatus Hydrogenedentota bacterium
ATAGTCTTGCTTGTAAATGTTGTCAAAATCGGGGCCGCGAAACCGGGGCCAGTTTCCCGGCAAGTCTGCCGCGACGCCGCTGAACTCTTGAAAGGTGCCGGACAAGTCCGTTGCCAGGCTGCCGGAGGAAGCATCTTCCGGGCGTCCATCCCCTCCCGGGAGCCTTAGCGACACTTCCACCGACGGTTCCCGGGCAAGCCACTGGTGCAGCACGAGGATTGCCACGATGGCAGCCCCGCACGCGGCAAGTATCGCGAAGGTACGACTCGCCTTTGTATCCCTCATTTTCTCGTCGCGGTGGTTCTGGATTTCGCCGCCCTTTAGGGGTTCTTCAGGTCAAGGCACTTGATCTGCTCTTGATCGCGTAGCAGAAGTCTGCCATCGGTCAGGGCCATCGGGGCCCACATTCTGTGGCCGTCGAAGATTTTGGCGCTTGCCAACTCCTTGTATCCTTCCGGAGAAGGATCAACGAGGTGCAGTATGCCGGTCTTTCCATCAAGGCTGATGATCATCCCGTCGGCCAGCAAAAGATTGCCGCGTTCAAATCTTGGGAGTTCGTCCGAATCGCGCGTGCGCCATTTCAGTTCGCCCTCGAGGGTCATGCAGACCATCCCGTCCGAGCGCGTATTCGAGTTGCTGTTTGCATACAGATGTCCCTCGTGGAGGAGTGCTTGATGAATCTGGCTACCGCAGTCATCCGTCTTGAACAGCTCGGTTACGTTAAACGCATCGCCGTCGCGCTTGATCTGAATCATCGCTGAACCGGCGCCATAGCCACCCGTAATGAATAGCCGGTCGTCCGGCAGGGTCGTGGGATAGGGGATGGGTATCTTGCACTGCCACCCTTCATAGGCCCATAAAAGTGAGCCGTCTTCGAGCGAAATGCCCGCCGTTTTTCCATTTGCCGACACCATGACGGCTTGTTCAACCCCCGCCAGCGTCGTGACGACCGGCGAAACGTACCCGACGCCACCAAAGCTTGGGCTTTTCCACGCCAACTCGCCCGTATCCTGGTGGTAGGCCGCCACGAAGGCGTCTTCGGCCTGCGGCGCGACAATCACTAGGTCATGCCAGAGAACGGGCGACTGCGACACCCCCCATCGCGGCACTCTCTGTCCGAAGCTTTCAAGAATGTTTGTGTGCCACACGGGTTCGTGCGTCATGCGATCAATGCAGTAAAAATCTCCCAGCATGCCCACCGAATACACGTATTTCTCGGCAATGGTCGGTGGGTTACGGGAGCCGCTATGGCCGACAGTTCCCGGAGCGTCGTAGGCATAGTTCCAGAGTTCTTTTCCGGTTGACAGGTCCAGGCACCGGAGGATATCGCGCTTATTTTCTTGACGGTCGAGGATGTAGACTTCGCCGTCCCGCACGGCCGGTCCCGCGAAACCTTCGCCCAACGGGAATGACCAGAGTTCTGTGGGGCCGCCCTCGGGCCAGGAGCGCATCAAGCCTGTTTCGGGCGATGTCCCGTCACGATTCGGTCCCTGGAACTGCCACCAATCGGCCCCGGCAGCGCCGGTCAGCAATAGGGCCGCCAAAACTCCGAGGGGACAGGCCTTTCGTAACTTCCGTACGAACATGGTGATTAGACTCCTGTAACGATGACGGTGCCTAGAGTCCAAACTACGAACAACAAGGCAGGTGACGATACTGCTGTCCGTGGAGTGTCCACTTTATTGTGTGTATTATGCCGACAACCTGATTTTGGTTTCAATATTTGCAGAGTTTCTTCGGGAATCTGTTACTGAATTACTCTCATGGCCCATGTACAATAGATAAACAAATTATTATTCACATTTTTAAGACTATTTCGACGCTGCTGAGACCGCGAAGTACCAAGAAAACCAGCCGTGAACTCACTGTCGTTTCCGTGCGGCTTTCACCATCTGTTTTCATCTGCGCCATCCGCGGAGGTCTTTCTTACCGAGCTATCCATTGCGGGCAACTACGCATTACTTCTATGACCCTTTTTTGCGGTATGGCATGGATGCGGAATATGCGGAATAGGTGCGCTGTTGTTGTCTTGGAACGAGTGAATAACATAAACTTGCGCTCAGGTGCACGAAGGAGGCTCGGAGTAGAATCCATGAAGAACGCAGCAGCTTGTATTCTCGTGGTCGTTTTGATCGGCAGTATGGCATGGGGGGCGGATTCGCCGCGGTTTCGCGGTCCAAATCGCGACGGCAAGTTTCCCGAGACGGGCTTGCTTAAAGAATGGCCGGAGGACGGCCCGCCGATTGTCTGGGCGGCGAACGGTATCGGAGAGGGTTACGCCTCGCCTTCGATTGTGGGCGATACGGTTTATGTGCCGGGTATGCAGGACGGCCAAGGGGTTCTTTTCGTTCTCGACCTTGCGGGAAACATAAAGGGCAGGCACCCCTACGGCCCGGAGACCACCACAAAGCAGGCGCCGGGACCCCGCTCGACCCCCACCATTGACGGCGACCGCCTGTATCTGATCTCCGGTTTGGGCCTTGTTACCTGTTTCCAACTGCCGGACTGCGAAATCCTCTGGCAGGTGGATATCATAAAACGCTTTGAAGGTAAGATGATCACGTGGAGCCTTGCCGAATCGCCTCTTATCGATGGTGACAACCTGATCTGCACGCCCGGCGGGCCGGATGCCAGCGTGGTCGCCTTGAACAAAATGACCGGAGACACGGTGTGGACGAGCAAGGGCTGGAGCGAACCTTCGGCGTATTGTTCGCCGGATGTATTTGAAGTGGGCGGCCGCCGCATCATCGTGACCATGACAGCGAAGTCTGTTGTCGGACTCGATGCCGCCACGGGGGAGGTGCTTTGGAGCCATTTCCACGAGACGGATTATGACATTCACGCCGTAACGCCCGTGCTCGAGGGCCGGATGCTCTATTACACCGCGGGGTACGGTTCCGGGGGCGGCATGTTATTGCTCTCTGAAGACGGCTCGAGCATTACGCCCAAATGGTCTGACAAGAATCTCGATTGCCAGCATCATGGGATTGTTTTGCTCGACGGATACATCTACGGGACCGGCCACAAGGGGAGTAAACTCATTTGTCTTGAGCTTGAAACCGGCAAATTGATGTGGGAGACTCGAGAAGTGCGCCAAGGCGTTGTCATTTACGCCGACGGCATGCTGTATGTGTATGAAGGACCCCGGACGGGCGTGGTAAGCCTTGTGAAGGCGACTCCCGAGGGGTTTGCCCGCACCGGGGCATTCAAGGTTACCCAGGGAGGCGGCAATCACTGGGCGCACCCCGTCATTTCGGGTAAACGCCTGTACATTCGCCATGGAGATGCCCTCATTGCCTATGATATTGCTGAAAAGTAGCCAATTTAGACGGAGTAAGAGTGCTATTGGAAGCGGGTTTACGCTGATTGAACTACTGGTGGTCATCGCCATCATCGGTATTCTCGCGGCGATTCTTCTGCCGGCCCTCGGGCGCGCCCGCGAAGCGGCGCGGCGTGCAAGCTGCCAAAACAACCTCAAACAACTGGGTCTCGCGCTCAAGATGTATGCGTCCGAGAGCCCCGGTGAGAAGTGGCCGGCTCAGGCTAAACGCAAAGGGCCGGACTGCGGCGAAGTCGCCATGCACAATGTGTTCGATGGCCCAGTGATGTACCCCGAATACCTTTCGGATGTCTCGGTGCTGGTTTGCCCGTCGGACCCGCTCGCGACCGCCAAGGAAGAACTATTTGAGGTTAACGGGCGCGTCGAACCATGCCTGTTTACCGATTTGTCGTACGTGTATTGGGGATACGCTATCCAGCCCGATCACTACCTCGTGGCGGGGGGCGACGAGAACGCCTATCCTGCCGACGACGAGCTCGATATGGTCGGGTGGATCGCTGTGATGTCCGGCATTTACATGCCGGCATTCAGCGCATCCGTCGAGGAAGCGGATAAGCTATACGAAGACGATATCCCCTTCACGGATGGCGAGGGCGTTAGCCAGACCCTGTACCGGTTGCGCGAAGGGATCGAACGCTTTTTCATCACGGATATTAATAATCCGGCCGCGTCGGCCGCATCGCAATCCGATTTGGCCGTCATGTGGGACCAAGTCGGCACGCAGCTTTTCCGCGAGGACGGGCGCGTTAACTTCAACCATCCGCCCGACGGCGGGAACGTATTGTTCATGGACGGCCACGTCGAGTTCTTGCGCCTCTCGATCCGGTTTCCCGTCAGCCATGCCTGGATCAGGCTCATGGAACAGTTAAGCGCCTTCGCGCCGTAAGCCGCCGAATATTCGTAGCGGCGGATTGCTTGCGGTGCAAGTGCAGGGGGGAAGATGTGATGTCTTATTGGGTGCGATGTGTCGTTTGCGCCGTGGCGGTTGTTTCTATGCACAGTGCTGTGTCCGGCGAAACCGTCGACCACTGGGGGCCGTGCGAGGCCTCGCCCGCCGTTGTGAACGCCATTACGGTCTCGCCGCTTCAGGACATTGTCTCGTTGCGGGGCGAGTGGGATTTTGTGACCGACCCGGGTCTTCGGGGGCGTCATCGTATGGGCAAGGGACCGGGCTGGAACGAGCCGGACTGGAGCGGTGTCCGCAAAATCGAGGTCCCCGGCTGCTGGGAAGCGCAAGGCGTCGGCGAACCCGGCATGAGCCATGTGTGGGATTTGCCCTTCGACTGCATTCCCCGACCGCTCAACCATGTTTACATGGGCACGGCGCGGTACCGCCGGTCTGTCGCTGTCCCGGCTGAGTGGACGGAAAAGCGTATCTGGCTCAAGGTGGGCGGCGTGCGGACCGAAGCGTGGTTCTGGGTAAACAAGCAGCGCGTCGCACACCTCAACACGTACTGCGGAACCTACAAGTACGACATCACCGATTTTGTGACGCCGGGCGAATCGGCCGAGATAGTCGCGACCGTCCGCAACGACAGCCCCAGCCGCAAAGGGTGCAAGGCGGCGTTTCACCGGTTTGGCGGGTTCACTCGCGACATCGAGCTCGAGGCCACGCCCTTAACACGGCTCGACGACGTCTGGGTGCGGGGCAACATCGACGAGAAGACGGCGCTGGTCAACGTGAGCGTGCGGTGCGCTGGCGGTGAACCGTTGCGCGAACCGGCCATCGAAATTGATGTCGCAACACTGGATGGTACGCCCGCCGGAAGCCTCCGCCAAAGCATCGTCCTCGATGCCGGCGGTAACGCCGACATGATATGCGAGGTTCCGCTGTCCGAGTTCTATCTATGGTCGCCCGAGACGCCCCATCTGTATATCGCGGACGTGAGGCTCTTATCCGGCGGCGCGCCGGTTCACGGCTGGACGGAACGATTCGGCATTCGCAAACTCGAGGTGCGCGGCAACCGCTTTTATTTGAATGGCAGGCCGTATTTCCTGCGCGGATTCGGCGACGATTACATCTACCCGCTGACGCTGATCTCGCCCCCCGACCGCGAGGCGCATCTCGAACGCCTCAAGATCGCCCGGCAGGCCGGGTTCAACTATGTCCGGCATCACACGCACTGCGAGATACCGGAGTTCTTTGAGGCGGCCGATGAGGCGGGTATTCTGATTCAGCCCGAACTGCCCTATTACCATGACATTACAACCGAGGCGTTTGCGTTCGACCCGCTTCGCGATATTAAGGAGTTGTATCGTCATTATCGGCGCTACGTGTCCTTTGCTTCTTATTCGACGGGCAACGAAGGGTACTTGGGCAGTCCGTTGGATGTCGAGATTTACCAATGGGCGAAACGCACCGACCCGGACCGTGTTTTTCAACACCAGGACGGGGGCTGCAACACGCTCGAGAATTCGGATTATTTCACCCCGAACGGTTACGGGCTGGCATCCTCGATCCGGCCTTGGGCGCCGGGCACATTTGACGCCCTCGAGGTCCCGTTTATTGCCCACGAATACCTGAATCTCGGCATCAAGCTTGATCCGCGCCTCGCGCCGAAATTTACGGGGGCGATTCCAGCCCCGCGCAGTATCGAGGATTACGAGGCCTCGCTCGAGGCGGCGGGCCTTGACCGCGCATGGGGCGACGCGTGTCTCGATGCCGCCCACGCCCTGCAGGGCTATTACCAGAAACAGGGCATCGAACAGGCCCGCCGCGACCCCGCCTGTGACGGGTATTCGTACTGGACCATCGTGGATGTCATGGTGCCTCAAGAAGGCACGTATACCGGCCAGGGATTCTTGAATGCCTTCTGGAAACCTAAACAGGGCGGACTGTCTCCCGACGAGTTTCGTCGGTTCAACGGTCCGACGGTTGTGCTTGCGGACCTCGAGCCCGAGAGCTGCATCGCGACCGCCGGCGAAATGGGCCAGGTATCCCTGTGGTTGTCGCATTTCGATGATGCGCCCTTGGAGCAGTGCAGCATCTCATGGACGCTCACTGCCGGTGATGAAACGCTCGCGGAGGGAACGATTGAACCGTTTGACGCTGCACCGGGCGATGTGAAACAGGTTGGCACCTGCAGCTTTGCTGTGCCGCCACTGGAAAAGCCCGTGCATGCGGTTTTTAGCGCCACTCTCGACGGCACGGAGGCTTCAAACGCTTGGGATTTCTGGTTTTTTCCGCAACGAGTGGCAAAAAACATTGAGGGACTCGCGGTGACCGAAGACTTGGTAGATGTGCTCGCGTCCCGGTATCCGGGGCTCGCCGTCGCCGGCACAGCGGAAGCAGACGCCGCGAGGGCTGTTATCGGCTCATGGGACCATCCCGCGCTTATTGAAGCGGTAGACAACGGCAAACGCGGTCTCATGCTTGGGCCGGCCGAAGGGAAACCAAATATCTCGCTCGGGTGGTGGTCGCTGGGCAATCAACTGGGCACGGTCTTTGCAAAGCATCCCGTTTTCGGCGATTTTCCCCACAATGGCAGGTTGACGCCCCTGTGGTTTCGCCTCATTAAAAAGGGTATTTCACTGCCAATTGACTCAAAATACGGTGAATTCCAGCACTTTGCGGTTGGGGAGGGCCAGAAAGAATATTTCGCTTACATCATGCAGAAGAACGGTCCGGACAGGGAGCGCATGCTTATCACCCGCGGCGTCGACCTGCTTGCGGACACTCCCGAAGGCGCCTACCTCTTGGATGCCATGATAGGCTACGTGCTGAGCGACGCCTTCGAGCAAGACCTGCCCGCGGAACCAAAGCGGTCTTACGACGAGTAAGCGGCGCGGCGAGAACTGTCCCGAGGTTTTTGGTGTGGGACCGGCGCCCTCGCCGGTCGGTTTCGTTTTTATGGCTTCAAGGTGAGCCGCGGGCTCATG
>JAWODE010000184.1:0-3250 GCA_046483455.1 Candidatus Hydrogenedentota bacterium
CTAAAATGTCGTTTAGGGAAACGCCAAAGCACGAGAATTCTCCCTGCCCCAATCTCACCTGATGGGTGTCCGAAAAGATCGAGTTTACTGGCGTTTCTCAGGCATTTCTCTTTAATTCACCACTATTACCCGGCGATTGGGATTGCTTGACAGGCGGGTACGGGTATGGTAGGATGCGGCTCTGTTAGCACTCGTTGGTGAGGAGTGCTAACGAATCGGGCTGTCGGTGCGACGCCCAACACCCCCATGGTCAAGAGTTTAGGGGAATATTAGGAGATAAGCAGCGGCCGCGAAGCCTTGCGGCAGGCTGTGCGTAACTGTGAGTTGGACTAGAGTGGAGGAGAATGTCTTATGGCCAAGAAACTGGCTTTTGAGCAAGAAGCACAAACCGCGTTGTTAAAGGGCGTAGATACCTTGGCAGACGCTGTCAAGGTCACGTTGGGTCCAAAGGGCCGGAACGTCGTATTAGAAAAATCCTTTGGTGCGCCGAACATCACAAAAGACGGCGTGACGGTAGCCAAGGAAATCGAATTAGAAGATGAATACGCCAACATGGGCGCGCGTATGCTGCGCGAGGCGGCCAGCAAGACGCAGGATGTAGCCGGCGACGGGACCACGACGGCCACCGTGCTGGCGCAGAGCATGATTCACGAGGGTTTCCGGCACGTCACCGCGGGGGGCAATTCGATGCACCTGAAGCGGGGCATGGAAAAAGCGGTGGCCCGGGTGGTGGAATCCATCCAGAAGCAGAGCAAAAAAGTGCGCGACTCCGCGGACATCGAGCACTTGGCCACCATTTCCGCCAACGGCGACACCGAGATTGGGAAGATGATCGCGACGGCCATCGAAGAAGTGGGCGATGACGGCGTGATCACGATCGAGGAGGGCAAAGGCCTCGAGACCGAGATGGAGGTCGTGGACGGCATGCAGTTTGACCGAGGGTACCTATCCCCGTATTTCGCGACGGACCCAGAGACCATGACGGCCGTTCTCGAGGATTGCTACATCCTGATTCAGGAAAAGAAAATCAGCAGCCTGCAGGATATGCTGCCCCTGTTGCAGTCCGCCGCTCAAAGCGGGAAGCCTTTGCTTATCATTGCCGAGGATGTCGAGGGAGAAGCGCTCGCGACATTGGTGGTGAACCGTATTCGCGGCACGCTGAATGTGGCGGCCGTAAAGGCGCCGGCGTTTGGCGATCGCCGCAAAGAGATTCTGCGTGACATCGCCATCGTAACCGGCGGGCAGTTCGTTTCCGAGGACCTCGGCACGAAACTCGAGAGCGTTGAACTCAAAGACCTCGGCCGGGCGAAGCGTGTCGAGATCACGAAAGACGATTGCACGATCATCGAGGGCGCGGGCAAGAAGAAGGATATTATGGGCCGGTGCGAGACCATTCGCCGCGCCATCGAAACCACGACCTCGGATTATGACCGCGAGAAGCTTCAGGAACGCTTGGCGAAACTGGCCGGCGGCGTAGCCGTCGTGCGCGTCGGCGCGGCTTCCGAAATCGCGTTGAAAGAGAAGAAAGCCCGCACGGAAGACGCGCTGAACGCGACCCGGGCCGCTATTGAAGAAGGATGGGTGCCCGGTGGCGGTATTGCGTACCTTAAGGCGCGTAAGACGGTCGATTCGCTGGACCTCGAGGACGACGAGCGTATTGGAGCGAACATCGTGCTCCGTGCGTTGGAAGAGCCCCTGATGCAACTTGCCAATAACGCCGGGCTCGAAGGTGCGGTCATTGTGAAGAAGGTCGAGGGCACCAAGGCGACCGTTGGCCTGAACGCCGAGACGGGCGAAATGGAAGACTTGGTGGACGCGGGCATTATTGACCCGGCGAAAGTGCTTCGTAGCGCTATCCAGAACGCAGTCAGCGTCGCCGGGTGCTTCATTACGACCGAATGCCTCGTGACCGATATTCCGGAACCGGAGAAAGCCCCCGCGGCGCCTGCTGGCCCAGGCGGCGGCATGGGTGGTATGGGCGGCATGGGCGGCATGGGCGGCATGCCGGGAATGATGTAATTGCGCCCTGGTTGCGACACGAGTACACGCGCCGGCTTCCTCGAATGTGGGAACCGGCGCGTGTTTTGTTTGGCGTGAAGCAGTGCCGCAACGCGCTGTCTAAAGATTGGGGCGCGTCTGATTTGACCGTTCTTCCCCTTTCTTGCTAAACTTTCTATTCTGCCCGTTTCCGACGGGCAAATTCACCACGAAAGGATGTTGTAGGAACAATGGCAGAAGAACGGAAACAAACCACGGATGCACAAGACGTGCAGGAAGCGGCGATGGAGGCGGCGCAGGCCGTCGAAAATCCCGACGAGGGCATGGAAGATTTCTCCATGGAACAGATGGAGGCTTTTTACAATCAATCCATTGCCAGTTTCAAAGAGGGGGAGGTCGTGCGCGGGAAAATCGTCGAAATCACCGACGATTTCGTGCTGGTCGACATTGGCTACAAGAGCGAGGGGGCGATTCCCATTTATGAATTCCCCGATCCGGCAAGCATCACTATCGGCGACGAATTCGATGTATACATCGAACAGCCCGAAGACGAAGAAGGCATGCCGGTTCTGTCGAAAACGAAGGCCGACAAGATCAAGAACTGGGCTCACATCCAGGAAGTGTACGAGCGCGACGGCGTGGTTGAAGGGCGGATCGTTCGGCGGGTGAAGGGCGGCCTCAAGGTCGATATCGGCGTCGATGCTTTCATGCCCGCCAGCCAGTTGACGTGGCGGCCCACGAGCGACCTCGATCGATACATCGGTTCGACGATGGAAGTAAAAATTATCAAATTGACGAAGCGCCGCCGCAACGTGGTGGTGAGCCGCCGCAAGCTTCTTGAAGAGCAGCGGGCCGGTGAGAAGGCCAAATTGCTGGCGACCATCGAGGTCGGCCAAATTATCCCGGGCGAAGTCAAGAACATCACCGATTTCGGTGCGTTTGTGGATGTCGGCGGTATTGACGGGTTGTTGCACGTCACCGACATGTCGTGGGGCCGGGTGAAGCATCCGTCGCAAGTGGTCAGCGTTGGCGACAAGATCGAGGTAATGGTATTGAACTTCGATCCCGAGTCGGAACGCATCAGTCTGGGCTTGAAGCAGAAGACGGAGAATCCGTGGAAAACGGCTACCGATCGGTATCCCATTGGCGGGATTGTGCGGGGCAAAGTGGTCAGCATGACCGATTACGGTGCGTTTGTGCAGCTCGAGGACGGTATCGAGGGCATGGTGCACGTCAGCGAGATGAGTTGGAC
>JAWODE010000196.1:0-4436 GCA_046483455.1 Candidatus Hydrogenedentota bacterium
AGCATGGCGATGCGGACGGTTTCCCGCCGGATGTCCCCGGTCCCTTGCGTGTGCGATGGGGGCAGGTGCTAAGTGCGGTGTACAAGGAGCTGTGCGACAATGTCGAGCGCGGACGGCCGACGTTGCTGAATCCCTACGGCGCCACCAACCCGGCGGAGTTCTTCGCAGTCGTCACCGAATGCTTTTTTGAATGTCCGCAAGCGCTGAAAATGGCGCATCCAGAGCTGTACGGCGTGTTGCGCATGTACTATTGCCAGGACCCCGAGGCGTTGTATGAATCGGCGAAGGGAAAGCCATGATGCGCGGATTTGCCGCGGGGGTTCGGTGTATTGTCTTGTGACGCCCGCGATAATCCTAGGTAAACGAACTACGATTTCTTCGAGGAAGAAAGAGCCAAAGGGATATGCGCAGTGCCAGGGTGGAACAGCGAATCAAGGCGGTGGATGTTTTTCTGCTTTCTCTGAGCAAGCAGGTTCATGCGCTGGTAAAGGAAAATCTACCCGAGAAAAGCTCGGTCCGCGTGCTCGAAGCGGGGTGTGGGTCTACCGGTCAGATAGGCGTGGACCCGGAATGGCACGTGACCGGCATCGACATCAGCGAACAACAGCTATCTCGAAATACCTTCTTGCAAGAAAGGATTCTTGGCGATATTGAGACGTACCGCTTGCAGGAAGAATCGTTCGACCTCATAATCTGCTGGGACGTACTCGAACATCTACCGAATCCAGAAAGAGCACTACAGAACCTTTTCAAGGCGGTCTCCGCGGAGGGCCTCGTGGTGCTGGCTTTTCCGCACGTGCTTTCCATCAAAGGGCTCGTAACGAAATTCACGCCGTTTTCGGTGGCGAATTTCTTTTACCGGCACATCATCGGAGACAAACGCGACGCAAGCGAACTCAACCAGTTTCCGACGCACATGCGATTGGATATCTTACCCGGAAGAATTGTGGCCCTTGCTGAAAAGCAGGGACTCGAGGTGTGTTACCGGTACCTCTACGAAGGGCCGGTTCAACGCTATCTACGGGCGGTTAGCCGCGTAGCGGATGCTGGGTTTGCGGTGACCGGTTTTTTGTTGAAAACAGCGACCCTTGGTTTTTTTGAGCCGAATCTTACGGATTGCATCTTGATTCTCAGGAAACTTCCGCCCGACCATTAAGGGACACACGATGGCAAAGGGCTTAGCCCGAATTGCAAAAGGCACATGAACCAACGTGCTTTTTCTCAGGTTTGTATCTTATTTTTTCTCGACACGCTCGTCATACAACTCGTGATAGCCTTCCATATCCTCTAAACGAAGCAAAAGCAGATATTCGAGTGTAAACCGGGTAAATTTGAAGTCGATGGACCGCTCAGTAGGCGATTTCTTATCGACCTTCTCGAACCGCAGGGTATGGGTGCCCGGCTCGAGATCGTGCAAGTCCAGGTCGTGCCAGATGAAGTTCGAGTCCGGCAGGACCATGTCAATGGGAAGACCGATGGGCTTTTCGTCCAGATACGCTTGAAAAATGCCGCCGGCGATGGTGTCTTCGAATAATCCGCGAATGCGGTACCGACCCGGTTTTTCAACTTCGAAATCGAACTCGATGGACGCCTTTTTGCCTGTGGTGAAGTAGCGTCTCCCGACGTGTCCGGGCGTAACTTTTTCGGGCGGGTCCGCGCGATAAGGGAGTTCGGCAACCGGGATGATTCGGTAAGGGGCTACCCGTTTATCGGCCGGGGGAAGCGTATCCGTGATGCTCACCGGCGGATATTGGTACCAGAAGGCAACCGAACTGATCCAGTCCGGTCGCTCCGTGGAACCTCCCAGGCTTACGTCCTCGTCTTTCGCCGCCTCGTTCATTACGCTGCCGCGGTGTTCCATCGTTACTCTGAGCGATTTGTCGAACGGAATCGGGTCCTGGATGTGCCAGCGATAGGCCGTAACCCGGTCGCTTGGGTAAAGACCTTCGTAGAGGCTCACCCCGTGAAACGGCGTGCAAAACTCGCGAAATCCCCAGGCATCGTTGAAATAATCCTCGGTGCCCGTACCGCGGAGTTGAGGATATTCGGCTCCGTCGATGTAAATGAAATCGTCGCCCTCGCCAAACCAGCCCAATTCGACTTGGTCGACGGAATACACCGTGCCTGCATAATGGCCCCGGCCTTCCGTCTCGAGTAGGGTGTAATGTCCGGGCTTCGCGGGCATGGCCTGGCGGTACTTGGCGTGAAAGTACATGGTTTCCTCGGGAAGGCTTTCTCGTTTCTGCCAATTCAGATAGTAATAGAACGAAACGACGGGAAACATCGGCGAGTCATTTGAAACCGTAACCTTAATGTGCTCGCGGAATGGCATACGCCAATAGCAGGTGCGCGAGAGCCCGTGCGAGGAAACCGTGACCGGCAAGGAAGTCACGTTTTTGTGTGCGCCATGACCCACCGCGAAGAAATCGCCCAGGGGCGCCTGCACACTCGGATGTTCGTGCCCGTCGTAATAGATGCGCAAGACGACCGAGCGCCCCGCAAAGGGGTCCAACGGCGCGATGGTGTTCCAGAAGTGCGTGATAACTCCGGGACCATCCACATCCAGCAAGGTCAGTGTCTCGCCGGTTGGGATGGAGAGGGCATCGCCGTTGCTGGTGAGGTCCTCATTCGAGCTGCTGGCGCGCATGGCCTCGTAGTCTTGACGGAGGGTGAGTCCGTCGAGGGCCCCCTGCAACGGAGGTTGCCCTTCGCTGGTCGATACCGCCGTCAATACCAATGCTAGAGTCGCTATCATACGCATGTCGCACCTCCTTACCGAACGCTTCGCCGACGTGCTCCGATCGGGTCCGTTTGCTCCGCGTTCGTGATAAACCCCTCTCCCTTTGCGGTATTCCAGCGCCATGCGCGTGCGCTCGTTCCTGCACCCACAGGCGATACTCAGTGATTCTCCAGTCGTTGGCTTTCCTTTATTGCACAAATTCCTTTTTGATTTGTGCTATCCACCGCGCGAGTCGCTCGCGGGTTAGTTCCGGCTGCTGGTCGACATCGAGAACGAGTCCCAAGAACGACCCGTCGATCACGGCCTGCGACCGGTTGAAATCATAGCCGTCCGTAGGCCAAGAGCCGACGACCTCGCCGCCCAGCTCGTCCACCTTTTCGTACAGCTCGAACATGGAATCCGCAAAACTCTCGGGATACGCGCCCTGGTCGCCAAGACCGAAAATGGCCACTTTTTTCCCCGAGAGGTCGACGTCATCCATCTCCCAGATAAAATCCGCCCAATCTTCCTGAAGCGAACCTTGTCCATACGTGGGTACGCCGAGAATGATGACATCATACTGATCGAAGGTTTCGGGATCGAAGTCTTCGTGCACCTTGTGCAGGTCCACGTCGCCCGGGTACTGGTCACGGATCATCTCGGCGATGCGTTGTGTATTTCCGTTGGTGCTTCCGTAAAACAAACCGATTCGCATGGTAAACCACTCCTTTCAGTGATTGGATGGCGCGCGGAACGGCGCGGGTACTCCACTTCTCTCTCAAGAAACAGGTCGTTCCGCCGTCCGATTCCCCCTGCCCCCGCTCGGAGCAACGCCGCCTCGACGACTGCCGAACTGCCGGCAAAAAAATCGAGGCCCCTTTAGAAAGACCCTCCGTGTATGTGCATGGCGCAAAAATCATGGCCGAAGGGGGAATCGCTTTTCTGCTATTAGTGCGCAAAACTGTAGCCAAAATACGTGAATTGCATGAAATTCTTGAGAAAAATCCCCGAAATCCAGAGGGGCGTTTCTTTAATACGCGGCTCAACGGTCGAGGCCTGGTGGAAACTATGCATCAAAAGGTTTGACGGCGTGGCCTGGCAGTTCTACAATTCGTGTGCGGATGGGTGTGCGAAATTCTGAAGACGCACATATTTTGGAGTGGCCGACTTTAGATGTCAGAAGAAACCGACGATATTCTCCAACGGCTCGAGTCGATTGTGCAGTCATGGTCGTCGGAGGTGAGTGCCGCTCAGCGGCGTTTGGGCGAACAACTCTCGGAGACGCGCGATCGTCTGCGAAGCAGCCCCGATTCTGAAAGCGAAACGCTCGCGGCGGATATGGTGGAACAATTGGTGGGGATGCAGCGGATGCTCGAAGATTGCACCGATGCGGTCCGCCAAGCCTTAACGCGGGTGGATGCGCTTGAAACCGAGGTGGCTTTGTTAAAGGGTGAAATGCAGCCTGAACAAGCCCCCTTTGAAATGGCCCCGGCTCCGGAAGAAAGCCCGCCCGAGTCTGTCGAACCTCCGGTGGAGGAAGCGCTGGTCGAGGCACTTCCGGTGGAGGAAGCCGCGGCCCAGGAACCGGCGGCGGAGGAACCTGCAGTAGAGGAACCTGCAGTAGAGGAACCTGTAGTTGAAGAACCTGCAGTAGAGGAACCTGTAGTTGAAGAACCTGCACCGGAGGAAGCGGCACCGGAGGAACGAACACGCCGGG
>JAWODE010000347.1:0-5466 GCA_046483455.1 Candidatus Hydrogenedentota bacterium
GGACCCGGCCCTTGCGGCCCTCTATTTTCAGTTCGGACGGTATCTCCTGATGGGTTCCTCGCGGCCCGGGTGCCTCCCCGCCAACCTCCAAGGTCTCTGGAACGAACACATCAACGCGCCCTGGAACAGCGACTACCACACGAACATCAACTTGCAGATGAATTACTGGCCGGCCGATGTGACCAATCTCGGCGAGTGCCATGTGCCGCTGTTCGACCTTATGGAGTCCCTTGTACCCTCTGGTCAACACACCGCGGAAGTGCATTACGGCGCGCGGGGATGGGTGGTCCACCATCTCACCGACATTTTCGGATTCACGACCCCCGCCGACGGCGTGTGGGGCATCTGGCCCATGGGCGCGGCCTGGCTCGCCCAACACCCCTACGAGCATTACGAATTCACCGGCGACGAAGATTTCCTGCGCGAACGCGCCTACCCACTCATGAAAGGCGCTGCGCAATTCCTGCTCGATTTCCTTGTCGAAGGTCCCGACGGCTACTTGGTCACCAATCCGTCCCACTCACCCGAGAATCGCTTCCGCAAAGAAGACGGGACGGTCTCGATGTTCACCTACGGGGCCACCATGGACCTGATGATCATCCACGATCTCTTCACCAACTGCATCGAGGCGAGTACCATGCTCGATATCGACGAAGAATTCCGGCAGGAACTCGAGTCAGCCCTGGACCGCTTGCAGCCGCTCCAGATCAGCGAGGAGACCGGCCGCCTCCAGGAGTGGATCGAAGATTACGACGAACCCGAACCGGGCCACCGCCACATGTCGCATCTCTACGGCCTGCATCCCGGCGATCAGATTACCCTCGAAGGCACGCCGGAACTGGCGGCGGCGGCCCGCAAGTCGCTCGAGTATCGCCTATCCCATGGCGGCGGGCATACGGGATGGAGCCGCGCCTGGATCATCAGTTTCTGGGCCCGGTTCCGTGAGGCCGAAAAGGCCCATGAAAACGTACAGGCCCTGCTGGCAATATCCACCCTGCCAAACCTCTTCGATAACCATCCGCCCTTCCAGATCGACGGTAATTTCGGCGGCACGGCCGGCATCGCCGAGATGCTCATCCAGAGTCACAACGGCGAGATTCACCTGCTGCCCGCATTGCCCGACGCCTGGGCCACCGGCCACGTCAAGGGCTTGTGCGCTCGCGGCGGGTTCGAGGTCGATCAGGAATGGCAAGACGGCGCGCTCATCGAAGCTGCTATCCGCGCAAGCGAAGACGGTCTCTGCCGCGTGCGTTACGAAAAGCGCCTTATCGTCATGCACGACGGCAAGGCCCTTGATGTCGAACATCCCGAACCGGATGTGGCCGCATTCCGGGCACGCGCCGGAGCAACCTACGACGTGCGGCCGGCTCAGTAGGGAGTTTACCTTTCCAGTGCAACCAGGCGAAAAACGGGAATGGTGGAGCCGTTGAAAGAGTCCTCAGCCGTTCGAATTAAGCGAAAAGCGACCGAGGCAGCGAAAAGACACTGCCAGAACCTGCATGGACGTGGTAAGAGTTCAACCTTTTTAGGATTGTATGCTATAGCATATTTGCTCCGGGGACTAACGCTTTAGGCTATTGAAATTGCCCCCCTTCTGGCTCAGGGGCTGCAGGGCTTTGCGCGCGAGGGCGAAGGCGCTGTCGTAATCGGCGTTATCGACCCAATGAATCGGGACACCGTTCCGCTCCATGCGGCGAAACCATGTCTCCTGGCGTTTGGCAAACTGGCAGATGGCGGTCCGGAGTTGCTGAAACAACTCGTCGTAGCTCGCGATTCGGCCCTCGAGAAATTCGGCGATGTACCGGTATTCCAGCCCCAGAAAATGCAGTTTCTCCAGCGGAACCCCTTGCTTGCGGAGGCCTTCGACCTCCGCGATCATGCCTGCGTCGAACCGTTGCTCTAGCCGCTTGGCAATGCGCTCCCGTAACATCTTCCGTTCCCATCGCGCACCCAGGATAAACGCATGAATGTCGGGCGCGGGAGCCGGCGGATGGTCTTTCGAATACTGGGCAATCTCGATCGCGCGAATCAGCCGGTTCCTATCCGTGAGGTCGGTCGTATTATGCAAGTGAGGTTTGAGGGCCATCAGCCGCGCAGCGAGCGCTTCATCGCTCAATTCGGCCAACTCTTCGCGGAGGACGGAATTCTCAGGCGCCTCCACCATGCGATAGCCCTTCAATACCGCCTCGATGTAGAGTCCGGTTCCCCCGACCATCACCGGCAGCCCTCCGCGGCCCCAGATTTCCTCGATCGCGGCAAAACAGCGTTGCTGGTACTCGAAAACGCTGAATTCGTGCGACAGGTCGACCACATCGATAAGATGGTAAGGAATCGCCTGCCCCTTGATAACGTATTCCGAAAGGTCTTTGCCCGCACCGATGTCGAGTCCCCGGTATACCTGGCGCGAATCCGCGGAAATGATTTCCCCGCCAAACGCATGGGCCAGCCGTACCCCGAGGGTCGTCTTTCCCGACGCCGTCGGACCCAGAACAACGAGCATGTTTGTTTTGGGCGATCTCATGCGCTTCATCATACCGCATAATGCGGATTCCGATGGAATTTCAGCAGTGAAATTTGGCTGCGAAAAAACATCTTCGCACGTTATGTATAATAGATGAAGACAAGTTGGAGACGTACTGATGTTCAAATACCCCCTTTTTCTTCTTATAACAGTTGTAATTACTGTCTCTGCCTACGGCCAAGACTTTGCTCCGGGCGCCTATCTGCCGCCGTTAAGTGCCAAAGACATCCAGCAATCCTGGGACCAACCACTACGACAACACGACCTCGCCCGATATCTTTGGTTTCCTGCAAAAACAACCACGCTGACTGTGTTTGCGGGGCAAAACGACGTTCTCAAGAGCCGGGAACAATCCAATAACAAAGTCTTGGACATCGCCGAAGGCTTCGAGGTCGAGTACACCGAAAAGGAGCTTTTCGGCCCCCCTCTTGCCGAGGGAACTTGGTACACCTACCGGGGGACCATCTCCTCGATGGACGCGCAAGCTCTCCGTTTTCGGGTCGATCTTTCGATGCTGCGAGAAGGCGAGGAGCTTTACCTTATCGATCCTGTGTTGCCCCGGGCATTTGGGCCTTACACCGCCGATGATGCCGCAGAAAATGGCTGTTGGTTGGCAACCACCGAAGGCGAATGGGCCATGGTGTTGCTGCGGACACCGCATGATTCCGCACCGGCTCTCCGTCTTACCAACGTTGCTCACTTTTATCGCGGATTCAGCGAATTCCTGAAGCAACTCGAATGCAACATCAACATCGCCTGCGAAGACAATCCCGATATCCTGGATGTTGCTTCGGGAGTGGGTATGCTGGTGGTGCCAAGCTACAATGGCGATCAGGGTTTGTGCACGTGTACCCTCATCAACAACGACGACACGCCGGAAAAGGAACCCTATGCGCTCACTTCCAACCACTGCATCCCCGAGGTCGTATCCGCCAACGAGGCCGACGTGATCTGGGATTACCGGGCAACGGCCTGCGACACCCACGATCCCCCGCCTCTCAGTAGTCTCCCCCGAAGCAACGGCACGACCTTGCTAAGCACAAGTTCCGACCTCGATATTACGCTTATGGAACTCGACAGCGTTCCCAACGGAGCATACGGCCGCTTCTATACAGGCTGGACCACTCGCCTCGTCTCGGCGGGGGAGGCCATCACGGGCATTCACCATCCGCGTGCGAGTCACATGCGGATTTCGTATGGCACTATCCGGAAAAGCAGGGTTTCCGGACTTCTCTATTCCAACCAGATTGAAGTCCTCTGGAGCGATGGGGTGACCGAGCCTGGGTCTTCCGGCCTCGGGTTGCTGTTGGACGCCGATGGTTTCCCGATCATCGGCACCTTAAGCAACGGTCCCCTTCATACCTGTGGGGCAAGTGACAACACGGACCGGTTTTCTTCTTTCCGGCTGTTTTTCCCCCAGGTAAAAGGATGGTTAACGGGAACCGACAAACCCGACCCCGACGACCCCAACGGGCCTTGTCCCCTCGAAATCGTTTACACGAACAATTCGAAAACTTTACAACGGCTTCGCGATATGCGTGACCGCGTACTTATGAAAACCCCTTTAGGCAGAAAGTTGGTTGAAGCCTACTACGACATGGCCCCGGCTCTGGCGGAGCGCATCGAAAACGACCCTCAAACGGCGGCGGCATTTCGTGCCGCGACATTGCCGATGGTGAATGCAATGGAAGCCTTATCTTATGGCGAATAAAAGGAACATACCGGAGACAACGTCAGTCGTGCAATTGGAGCTTCCTTGGAATAATGCCGCGATGCTGCGGGAAACCCTCGAGCAGCAATCCGGGTTGCGTATCGAGCTTACCGTCACGGACAATACCCACAATTTGCTGTCGGTCCAGCCGAACGGCGCCAACGGGAAGGTAACGGTGCGCCTACACCATATGTTTCTGGCGGCCGATACCCGCGTACTGCGTGCATTGGCACAGTGGCTTCGGCAGCCGAGAGCCCGGAAGCCCGGCAAGGTACTCGATGGGTTTATCCACGCAAACCGGCACTGCATTCGGTCCTCGAGGCGACGACCCCGTACGATACGGGTGCGCAGCCGGGGACGCTGTTTTAACCTGCAGGAACTTTATGACGAAGTCAACGAACAGTGTTTCGAAGGAAGCATTCGAGCACATATTACATGGGGCCAAATGCCAGCGAAACGGCGTCGACGCTCTATCCGTTTCGGCAGTTATAACCATGAACTCAAACTCATTCGTATCCATCCACTTTTGGACCAGGAATTTGTTCCGAAGTTCTTCGTACGATACATCGTGTTCCATGAAATGCTTCACGCGCACTTGGGCATCTCAGAATCGGAGACCGGGCGTCGTCAAATCCACACACCCGAGTTTCGAAAACTGGAAAAGGCCTATCCCGATTATGACCGGGCGCTCGCATGGCAGAATAACCGTACGGCGCTTGCGCGCCTCTTAAAGTAATCTCGGCGTACACCCCGATCAAGATGTTGATGTTTGCCTCATTCAAATGCAATATATTGTGGATGCTTTTCTACTACATATAGTGGGGCCTCTAATCTCTAACACAAGAAAAGAATTAACCACCGCGAAGCTCGTCTGCATTCGTTGCCCCACTCTTCAGAAGATCCCAAGAGTGGCTCAACGTGCGACATAACAAAAACACAGAATAGGCAAGTTCCGACCAAACATGGTTTGTCTTGTGCAAGTCAAAAACATAGAATGACTTAGCCGAAAAAATAGCACTCCGGGAGTGGAGACACTCTGATAAAGTTGTGACGTTTGTTGGTGTAAATTGTAACTTAATTGGGCGGTGAATCGGGTAGCGTCGCGTTCAGGGGCGCTCACTCATGCATCGACCGGGTAAACTTCGTGGTCCCAGTCCAGAAGACGGATCATGGGACCGAAGATCGAAGCCGCCATCCACTTCCTGGAGCAGGGCGGCGAACGGGTGTTCATCGG
>JAWODE010000429.1:0-3636 GCA_046483455.1 Candidatus Hydrogenedentota bacterium
GCCAGAGTACTTTCTTTCAGACAGGAAGGCGATCATTTTAAACTTGAGGTTGTGCTTCAAGATATAAATCAAACTTATAATGAGCTTTTGGTTAAAGAACAAGATTGATCCCTGGATCGACCACGTCAACCGCGAATACAGCACCCAGTCATGGATCATGGAAGGCCTGCTCGAACGGGCAGGCTTCAGCATCGAATCTACCGAGGAAGCCCCGCTGCTTGCTGTGAGCTACCTTTGCCGGAAAACGGCGTGATTTCTTCACCCTTTGTCCCGCGAAAAACAGGGATTGACACGACGGTTTGCACAGCAAACCGGGGTCTGTCCCGGCCGTTTTTCGCGCCTGCCTCGAAAATTTGTCCGGTGTGGGACCGGCGCCCTCGCCGGTCGACCTTATTTTCATGGTCTACGGGTGAGCCTTATTGTCACTTCTGTTTTTGCGCCGCTGGCCACGTCGCGGAAGACCAGCCGCCAAGCGCCCATCGGATCATTCAGGGCAAAGGGTATCGTCCCGCTTCCTTGTCCGTTTGGACATTCGATGTTCTGGCTGTACTCCCGGTGGGAGGTATCGCTTCCCGGCGCGAATACGTCGAGGTGCACGAAGTGATATTGCGGCTGCGCTCCTTCGGCCTTGACTGTCGTCGCGACTTTTAGCGTGGCTCCTCGCGCACACTCACTGTCCATCGCCGCACTCACTTCGGTTACGGGACAGGGCAGCAAAGCATACACCAAGGGATACCCGCGCGAGATGGTGGCGCTCCACTTACGAACCGGCTCTTGGGCAACGGCTCCTCCCTTCCGCACATCGTAGACATACGCCGGCGCGTCAATCGTGACGGTCAGTTCCTGCGCTTCCAAACTTCTATGAAGAATATCTTGCTGAAGGCACAGGTACCGCAAATCGCCATCCACGAACAAAGTCTGCTCGATACAGCGGGCAGGTTCACCGTCAACTTTCAGCTCCGCATACGGTTTGACATCCCCGAGTGCAAGATACTGGGTGAGCGGGTCCAGCAATAGGCGCTCCCGTTCCTCGGCACGCAACGTGCTGACGGTAGCAAACGGCATATTCAACAACACCGCGTGGCCTTTCCCAAAATCGTTTCTGATGAGATAGGGCACATCTTCCGCAACAAGCTCTGCCGAGCCGCTCGCCGTCTCGATATTCGTCTCGAGCGCGGAAACGGTCGCACTCTCCCCCGCCAGCTCGATTGACATCGAAACCGGTTCCGCCTGGAACGCTTGCAAACCCGCCGCCAATTGCACCCCCAACACATCATCAAGCAAACGATGATCGCGAATGAGGCCGTTTCCCGTTAACAGAGAGGCGCGCCCGTCAGCAATAACGACCCCCCCATCCTGCACAAAATCCCGCACCGCCTGTACCAGGGCATCCGACATGCAGGTCGCGAGTGGCAGCACGAGCACCCGGTATCCGTCCAACCGGCCGGGGTCCGTTTCGATCTCGGCCGCGGCAACAAAGGAGTATTGGCACCCGATATCTTCTAATGCATGCATAACGCCCTTAAGATTCGCCCGCCAATCCGTGACCGGGGCATCGTGTGGCATCGCTGCGCGCAGTTTCGCCGCAAACAGGTCGGCCTGGTTGTAGAGAACGGCAACGCCCGAGTCGTCGCGACGACCATGAAGCAGCAATTTGCCCGGTCCCGCTTTTACCTCGGCGGCGCTGTCAAAAAACCATGTGCCCATATGGGAAATGGACATGTCAGGATTAAACGGGATGTAATCGCAGCCCCAGGACGTCCACCACCAGCACGAGTTATGGCCACGGAACAGGTTGTGCCAGTTGATGGCCGAGAACCCCGCCTCGTTATCGGCCACCGCATTCCCCCACTCGCCGGTAAGCGCATCGGGACGTTTGAACGAACGCACCAGTTCGCCTTGGAGCGGGTGCGTCGTGTAGACCTGGTTCAGCTCGAGATTACGGGTAAGCTTGTAGAAATCGTAGCCCGCGAGCCAATGGTAACGGAGAAAACCATCCCAACCGACTTTCGCGCCGGCGTCCTCCTTCCGCACAAACCCCGCGAAAGTCTCGTGCAAGTCGGCAAACGCCGTATCCATGAACAACCGAAAATCGAACCAAGGCGCGAAACTGGCCGTCTGTTCGGCCGCTTCGTCGAGAAGCATCGGTTCTCTGATGTCGTCAAAACTCGTGTAGCTCGTTTTCCACACCGCGTTTAACGCCCCGATGTCCGGATAATGCGCCCGCAGCCATTCGTTGAAAGCCGCGACGTTCTCCGGCGAGACATCCACCTCGGTCCGGTCCCGCGCAAGGTAATTTTCGTCGCCCAAGGTGTACGCGGGCGGATGGTAGGGCGCCGCCTGGCGGCAACTGATTTCCATGGAGGTCCGTTGACGCTCGATCCATCCGTCATCGAACAGGCTCGGACTCAGGGTGTGGTCTTCCTTCGCAGTCCCCGCAATTCGGGTCACGTAGGGCACCATGCGCTGCCCCGATTGCGCCGCCACGGCGTACTCACGCGCGGCGCCGGCGTCGCTGTACCCGCGCATATGGCACAAGTCCATCATGTCCGAGCCCAATTCGTAACATAAACGGTTCTCGGTGCGCAGGGTGAGGTCCCCCCCGGCGTACGACCACATGAGCACCGTGAAATCGTCATAGGGATAGGGCACCCTCGCGGTGAACGCCAAATTCGTTGTCGCCACGAGCGTTTCGCCCGATAGAAGTCGCATATCAAGCCGGTGCGGCACAACCACGGGTTGGAGGAAATCCACCGCCGTATCGACCTGGCCATCCGCCACCACAGGCGCCTCGGCGCGCGCGACCAAACGGTCCACGCAATCCCGAATCTCGAATACCGCGCGGAGCGTGCCAGTTTCTGGTGCTGGTTCAACCGCCGATGAAACCCTAAGCGACCCGCCTTCCGGCATATTCACCATCGGCGGCGCTTCCTCATGATTCCTCTGCGATGGCGAAATATCGAGCGAAACAATACGGTATTCAGGAGCGACGTCTAAGACGGTTCCGCCCAAACCGACGCACTCGTTCGTCTCGTTCAGTGCAATCACATCCAAAAAGTACCGGTGCATGGCCGGAAGGGGCGGAACTCGCAGCCGCGTTCCCGTCTCATCGAGCAGATCGTCTCGCAACACATGTACGGTATCCGTGTTGTCCTGAATACGCACCCGTACGCGGTCGCACTTCGCACCCGAAAAATCGATGGGGAATTCGGCCGCCGTGCCTGCCATGACCGGGGCCAAAGACTCGCCGAACGCGATGCGCGCAGGCAGTCGTTTACCGGCTGCCGTCGCCCAAATCAACCCGTGCAACGCGAGAAGGCGGTCGTCGGCACCATCGAAACCCTGTTCCAGCGAATTCTGGGGCAGCAACGCACAATAACGGGCAATGGTTGCCTGAAACACCAGTATCCGTCCTTCGCCATAGCGGAATCCCCTAAGAGGCGGAGCCTCGCCCAAGCGCCCCCGCCCTCCCTTTCCCAAACTGGGGATGTTCTCCCACGGGAGCCGGGGATCGGGTTACGCTCCAGGTGGGCGACCTCAAACTCGAGAACGTCATTGTGCAGTGAGACTAGGAGGATTTGAACCTGGGCGGGGTGGGGGCGCTTCGACGGAGATGAGCGGCCCTCTCCAGGTCGT
>JAWODE010000545.1:0-10831 GCA_046483455.1 Candidatus Hydrogenedentota bacterium
ACCTGAGGGGCAAGGGCGTAAAAGCACGCGTGGTGCGGCTACAAGTGCCGGGACGGTGCTCGTTCGCCCTTGATGAGGTCGAGGTCTATGGCGTGGACGAGCCGGATACGAACCTCGCACTGCATCGACCCGCCGATCAGAAGAGTGTAGGACCGTATTCGTTTCCCGGTACCAAGGGCGCGCCGGAGGAAGAAGCACCCGTTGAAATCAATGACGCCGACCGCTTTTCCTTGGCTCACAGTGCCATGATCCTTGAACGTACCGACAAGCTGGCCGCGCGGCTGCTTGCAAGCGCTCGGGAATGTGGCGATGGCGAACGTGTTGCGGCGCTGAAAGGCCTCGAGGTCCGGCAACGCGACCTCTCTCGCATTTTCACGGGGTTGGAAAGCGGCGAAGAGGTTCCGCTCGATAGCCGGAAGGCCTTTTATCTCGAATGCCGCCGTCTGATGCGGTCGGTTGCCTTCCAGAACCCGTTGCTCGATATAGAGAAGATTCTCTTCGTTAAACGCCATGATCCCGGCGGTCTCTTTCACATGTGCCATCAGTACTACGGGTTCACGGCGAAGCATGGCGGCGGACTTTTCGTGCTCGACGACCCGTTTGGTCCCAATCCCCGGGTGCGCAACCTGCTCGAGGATGCCGTGGTCGAAAACGGTCGCCTGGAGGGCAAGCCTCTCACGCCCGGCTCCTTCCTTTCGCCTGAAGTATCCTTCGATGGCGAGACGGTTCTTTTTGCCTACACCCAGGCTCAAGGCGAGTATCCGGAGTGGTCGCCGCGAAGCAGTTACCACATCTTCAGGGTCAATAGTGACGGCACGGGACTGGTTCAGCTTACCCAAGGCGACACCAATGATTTCGACCCCTGCTTTCTGCCCCAGGGGCGCATCGTATTTATCTCGGAGCGGCGCGGGGGGTATTTGCGCTGCGGCGGGTCGGCGCCTCCGCTCGATTCGCCCACGTACACGCTGTACTCGATGGCAGCGGACGGCTCGGATATCATCTGTCTGAGTTTCCACGAGACCCACGAATGGCATCCGAGCGTCACCAATGACGGCATGCTTGTCTATACACGCTGGGACTATGTCGACCGGGACACCAATGTTGCCCACCACATTTGGACGTGCTACCCCGATGGCCGGGACCCCCGGGCGTTTCATGGCAATTACCCGGTTCACCGCGAGAGCCGCCCCTGGATGGAGATGAGCATCCGTGCGATTCCGGGTTCGCACCGGTTCGTGGCCACGGCCGCCGCGCACCATGGCCATGCCTTCGGCTCGCTCGTGCTTATTGATCCGCGCATCGAGGACGACAACGCCCAGTCGCAACTCATGCGTCTGACGCCCGAGGTGCCGTTCCCTGAAGCGGAAACGCATGTCAAGGCGATCCGCGACCATATGGTCTACGGCACCGCATGGCCGTTAAGCGAAGACGATTATCTGTGCGTCTACGATGCGGCGTGCAAAAATCGCGGCATTTACTGGATTGATCGCTTCGGGAACCGGGAATTAATTTACCGCGATCCCGAAATTTCGTGTTTGAGCCCGATTCCATTGCGGCCGCGCCCCGTCCCACCCATCATCCCCGATGGCACCACTCAGGCGGCCGGTCAGGAGCCGCGCCTTGCAACCATCGCGGTGATGGACATGTACAACAGCGACTTCGAATGGCCCGAGAACACGAAAATCACCGCCTTGCGGATTATCCAGGTCCTACCGAAGACCACACCCCCGAGCAACAAACCCCGCATTGGGATCGCCAGTCAAAGCAATGCCCGCGCCGTGTTGGGCACCGTCCCCGTCGAGTCGGATGGGTCGGTCTTTTGTGAAGCCCCCGTGGGCAAACTTATCTATTTCCAGGCCCTCGACGAAACGGGTATGGCGGTGCAGTCCATGCGGTCGGGCACCTACGTGCATCCCGGCGAGCAGCTTACCTGCCTCGGGTGCCATGAATCCAAGCATATAGCCTCGCATTCGCCGTTCGAGGCCGCGCCGACGCCTCTGGCGTTGCGCAGGGCGCCTTCGCCCCTCGAGCCCGAGCCGGAGGGCTCGAATCCCTTCAACTACGTCCGGCTGGTCCAACCCGTTCTTGACCGGCACTGTGTGGAATGTCACGTAAAAGAGGACGCCCTCGACCTGCGTGGCGTTATGGAAGGGGAGTACGGTTGGACCCGGTCGTACGCGAATCTCGTCAAAAAATACGGATTCTATTTCGATGCCTCGAAAGGCTGTATCCGTTCCAAGGAGCATGGCGGCAGCCGGAGCATCGCCGGCCAGTTTGGGGCCCGGGCGTCGGGACTGCTGCCTTACCTGCGCGAGGAGCATTACGGTACGAAGCTTTCCAACGAGGAATTCCACCGCATCGCCTTGTGGCTGGATTGCAATTCCGAGTTCTACGCCGCCTACGAAAACACCGAAGCCCAAGCTCGCGGTGAGATCGTCCATCCCTCGCTCGATTGAGGCGAGAGGCCGAGGTGCTTTGGTAAGTATCTTCGGCTCCAGCGCCATCTTCGAGATGACATGGACCTCTTTGCTCATAGTTTCTGGTGCTTCCTGTGTCCGCTTCGTTTAGTCTGTTTATGGGTTCACTTCTTTCCGCGTAGGTAATGCCAGAAAGACAACCCTTTGCGCCGCAAATGCTTGGCGCGACTAGCCAAACAGAAAAAACACTGATATACTTAAGGTGTGGGCTTTACGGAGCTTGCAGAGCATCGCTTTGTTTTATTCGTCCGCTGTAGGACTCATATCGATGGCAGTTAAGGAGTAGGTGAACGCGGCTCGCGTTCGCCGAGCCGCTTCTCACGAGCCAAGGGCTTCGGGGAGGCGATGATGCCTAGGAAGAACGGGGGAAGCGGACGTGACTCGCAAATCAAAAGATTTGGTTAATGAGCATCTGCAGGTTTCTATGGATTCGCAATTCGATGCTCTTGTGCTGCAGCACCCAGATGGGCTCGTCATCTTAGACGAGCAAGGCGTGGTCTTGTTTGCCAATGAGGCCGCCGGGAAATTGCTCGGCCATGAGGGGAACGGACTTCCGCTCGGAAGCACCCTGGATTTGCCTTTGGAACTCGCGGAGAGCGGCAACGAGACCATCGTGACGCACACGAAGCCAACCATTTCCCTCGATTACCGGCTCAAACCGGTGCAATGGGATGGGCGGCGGGCTTATCTGCTCTGCGTGCGGGATGTAACGCAAGACCTGCGCAAGCTGCGGCATCTCGAGAAGCTCGAGCGCCGGGGAAGGCTAATCGTTTCCCAGGCGGCGGAAGGCATTGTCGTAATCCAGGACGGCGTTTTGAAGTTTCACAATCCCATGGTCAAGAAAGTGACCGGCTATTCGGATAACCGATTGCGGCAGATGCCCGTCACGGACCTGATCCACAAAGAAGATATATCGGTTATTGACAATTTTCAAAGCGTTCTATCCGCCAAACCCGAGTCTCCCGCGACCTACGTTATGCGTGTGTTGACCAAGGACGGCGAGACGCTCTGGGTTGAGGTTAAGGCGACGCGGATCGAATGGCAGAGCCGTCCGGCGGCTTTGTGCTTCTTTACGGACATTACCAATCGTGTGTATGCCGAACAAGACCGCATGCTGCTTGCCACCGCCGTCGAGCAGGCGGTTGAAGCCATTGTGGTGACGGATGCTCACGGCCGCGTGGAATACGTTAATTCGGCTTTCGAGGACCTCACCGGTTACACGCGCGAGGAAGTATTGGGCCGTAGCCCTCAGGTTCTGTACGGCGGCGAGGCACATCAGGAAGCCTATGAGCAGATGTGGGCCGCTATCAACCGGGGCGAAATCTGGAACGGACGCTTTCAAAACCAAAAGAAAGACGGCACGGTCTATGAGGAAGATACGACGGTATCGCCCGTGTTTGACGAAAACCGCCACTTAACCAACTTCGTTATCCTCAAGCGCGATGTTACGGCCCAGGTCAACCTTGAACGCGCACTCCGCAATGCGCAGCGTATGGAGGCGATGGGAACCCTGGCCGGCGGCATTGCTCACGACTTCAACAATTCCCTGGCCCTGATCCTGGGCCGGTGTGAACTTGGTTTGAATGCCCTGCCGAAGGACCATCCGGCGGCGCAACAGTTCGCAAGCATCTACAAGGCCGGTCAGCGGGCCGCCGGCATCGTGAAACAGATTCTGGTTTTCTGTCGGCAGGCCGAGCACGAGAAGAAACCCCTGATTATCGGACTCGTCGTCAAAGAAGCCGTAGAACTGCTCCGCTCCGCCCTCCCGAAGAATATTGAGATTCAAGCGGATATCGACAAGACCGGCAGCCGGGTGCTTTCGGACCCCTCCCAGGTACACCAGGTCGTGATGAATCTCTGTACCAATGCGTGTCATGCGATGGGAGAGCACGGCGGTGTGCTTAGCGTGAGCCTGAAAGACGCTACCATGGACGGTCACTGGTACGTCGATGCCGGTGAGATTCACTCGGGCCCGTACGTCCACCTCGCGGTGGGTGATACCGGCATGGGGATGGACCATGCGACAATCCAGCGCATCTTCGATCCCTTTTTCACCACCAAGGAGCCCGACGAGGGCACGGGCCTCGGTTTGGCCACGGTTCACGGGATCGTGACCGGCAGCGGCGGGGCGATCCAGGTCGATTCGGCTCCGGGCAAAGGCGCCACGTTCAACCTCTACTTCCCGCAGTGCAAGGAAAAGGAAGTATGTGAGGAGCCCGTTCCACGAGACATTCTTGCGGGCACGGAACGGATTCTGGTGGTGGACGACGACGCGGATTTTCTGGAAATGTACCAGGCCCTGCTCAGTCAGCACGGGTACCAGGTGACGTCTTTCGGGCGGGGCGCCGATGCCCTCGAGTATTTCAGAGTGCATCCTGATGACTTCGATGTCATCATTACGGACCACATCATGCCGGGAATGTCGGGGGTCGAGTTGGCAAAGAAGCTGCTCGAAATCCGACCGCAGGTCCCGATTCTGTTGTCGTCGGGTCTCGGGAAGCAGAATGCACAGACCCCGGTGCTCGAGGAAGGCATCAAAGAACGTTTATTCAAACCGACGCCGTTGGCCGAATTGGTCGCGGCGATTCGCCGGGCGGTCGCAAAAACGTAAGCGCCCGTGGTGCAGGCGCCGCCTACTCCCTTTCCTGAAATAGTATCGTCGCAACCCCAAGAACCAGGCCCGCCCCAACGAAGAGCAAGTCGAAGACGGCGGCATAGGCGCCCTGCGCCACCAGGCGCGGGTACGCCAGCGCCAGCGGAAGTTCCACGACTTCCCGCAAGGCAAAAACCCCAAACGCGGCCAGAAATACCATCAGGGCTTTTTGCCACTGGCGCACTGATTCGACCAGCATGCGCTCTATGTGAAAACAGGCGAAATAGGCGAGGGCAACACCGCCCAGCACTTGCACGATTTGCCCGACATGGAACACCGGATAGGTTTTGGACATGTTGATCAGCGTGTAGTCGTATAAGGCGCCCTTGCCGAGCGGAATAATCCGCACTGCAAGAATGGCGAGCGCCCATGCCAGCAGCAGCCATTTCACGTGGTTCGGATGGGGAAGGCGCCCGCTGGTTCCCATCAGTACTAGAACCGCCAGCAACAAACCATGCGCAAAAAACAACCGTTCGGCCGGACCCTTCCACAAAAATACCAGGGTGGCAAATACGCCTATCGCTATAACCGCCAGCGAGACGATTACGCCGTCGGTTTTCGTCAAAGGCAACGTCTCCCGCCGTAAGGGCCAGCGCCTCGCTTCTTTTGGGCGGCCGGTCTCTTTGTCGACGCTCAATACCGCCAGTGCGCTCAGTACCACCATGCCGATGGTCAGAAAGGCAGGCGTTGCCAGCCCATCGGGGCGCAAAATGAAATGAACCGCGGCAGCATCCCACACGTAGAGCAACGTTGCGAATCCCGCCACCGAGAGCGCTGCACCGCCCTGCCAGGCGCCCCATGCCATGGCGGCTGCCGCGATATCCGCCGCAACAAGAATCAGAATCAGGATCAGCGAAGACGTAGGGGGCTTGCCTATCACGAGTACGCCAGCCAACAGGCTCACCAGAAGCAGTATGCCGGACGCTACAAACACCCCTTTCTTCTTGATATCGTGGAATCCCAGCGCCCAAATGTATAGGCCCCGTCCGGCAAGGAGCACCACAAGCGGCATGACGTTGCTCGGGAGGTACAACAGGAGGGCAGCAAGCCAAAGAAACACGGTCACCGCGAGCATGCGGCGGCCAAAGGCATAATCCAATCCGCCGCAGACGCACATTACGAGTACGGTTACGGCCGGCGCCAAGGGGGCTGCCGCAAGCATCCACGAGGCGTCTTTTTTCAAGAACCCGATTAAGAGGGCCAAGGCAAGAATGGTGAGAGCCGTTTCGGTGGTCCATTCGGCCAGGTGGGTCTCGATAAGTCCTCCCTGGGGTTCGGGCTGGGGTGGTATCTCTGCGCGTTTCTCAAGGCGCTTGCGGCACTCACTGCAAATCAAGGCCCCTTCATAGGGGTAGAGGTCTACCTTTTTCAAGAGTCGGCCGCAACCGAAACACACCGCTTTGGAATCTTCCTCTTTGACCGGTTTCGCGGGCTTAGGCCGGACAGGCGCCGGGCGTTTGGGCGCGCGAGAGGTGTGCCCGGCAGGTGCATCCTTCTGGTTGGTTCCTTCGGCGTTGCTCGAGAAACTCATATCGACGTCCTCGGTCATTTCATCCACAAAAGCGTCGAGTTCGCCAAAACCTCCGCTCGAGAAATCGACCGATTCCGCCCCTTCGTAATCACCTGGGAACACTTCCTCGTACTTGACTGGTGTCGACGCGCCGTCCGAGGGGGGTGGTGTGTCGAAGACATTTGGGAGCAATGTTTCGGCGGGGGCCCACTCGCTGCTACCCTCAGCCTGCAAAAGGGTGCGCTTGTCTATCGTGCCCCGGCGGATCAGCATCCGCAATTCTTCTTCCCCGATGGGTCCGAACGCTTGATTGCCCCTACGAAAATACCACCCCATTATGGAATCCCCCCACGTGATCTTCGTCCCAAACGTAGATCAACATCCCAAGTATGCAGAACAGCATGTTCGCTGTCAAAGAGAGACCAGAATCTGCAATCGCTGGGTAAGCCTTCGCGAGAGCGGGGACATCACTTGGTGCTTCGGGGGCGCCGAGTCGACCGTGTCCGCTTATTCGCCTTCCGAGCGGCATTCCCCGGGGTTCTTACCGGGCGATTCTGGGAGAAGCCGGTCTCGCGTCACCTCGTCCACAAAACTCTTGCTTTTTTGAAAGAAACGTGAAAAACTGGATTTATTGGAGGTGTTTTTTAGGGGCTGGTTTTGATTTGAGAGGAGGGGCTGCAATGAAACGAGGGTTTACCTTAATCGAATTGCTGGTTGTGATTGCGATCATCGGTATTCTGGCGGCGATCCTGCTGCCCGCACTCGCACGAGCACGCGAAGCGGCGCGACGAGCAAGTTGCGCCAATAACCTTAAACAAATCGGGCTTATGTGCAAAATGTACGCAAACGAATCCAAGGGCGAGATGTGGCCACGGGCCTATGGCTTGAATCCGTATGCGTTATCGGGACCCAATGATGCGCCTCCGGGATGCACAAATTACGGGACGGACATTAGCATGGGAGTGGACTCGGGGGCCTTGTATCCCGAGTACCTGACCGACCCGAATGTACTCATCTGCCCTTCCTGGCCGCTCTATGACCAAGGCCCCGCCGTGGGTGTCGGTGTGATAGAAGACGACGGGTCGCGGACCTGCCAATATGTCGGGTTCATCTCCCAGCCCGGTGATTGTTACTACTACATGGGATTTGCTCTTGACCGTTGCGACGACATCCCGCAGAACGATCTGATTGCGTTTATGGGGATTCCGGAAGTCCCTGCGCAACTGACAAAAGCCTTTACTGCATTGGGGGGCGTCTTTTCCCCGACAGCTACCTTCCGGGATAACGCGCTTTTGGACGAAGACATCACCGGGGTGGAACCCGACGGCAATGGCGGCGGCGATACAATCTACCGGCTTCGGGAAGGCATCGAGCGGTTCCTTATCACGGACATCAACAACCCGGCTGCGGGTGCGATGGCTCAGAGCGAGCTGGCGGTTTGCTACGACGGCCTCACCGCCGGCTACGAGAATTACATGGTCATGAACCACATTCCGGGCGGCTGCAATGTGCTTTATATGGATGGGCACGTGAAGTTTGTGCGGTATCCCGGCGAGTATCCTGTCACAAGGTCCATGGCCGAAATGGCGAATCTAAGCATGTAGCTTTTGGCGTTCGTACAAAACTGTGCCCTTCAGCACCAAGCGGCGCTCAGCAAGGCCCGATAAACAGCGCACAGGAGTTCGTTCCCACGATCGTCGCATTCTGCGCTTATCCGGGGGGCCTGGAGGAAGGTTGTCAACGCAAAATAGAAATGTCCGCTTTTCTGCAAAGTAGAAATGTCCGCTTTGCGCTGGGGGCTAAGCGAGTTATCCAAGGGGTGTGGGCAGGTGCGTAGCAGCTGTCCCCACCCCGTCATATCCACAGCCGGCGCGCAGCGCTGTTGCGCATAGCGCGCGTCGCGGCTGTGGGTATGTGGGTAACTCGCGGGTTTCATGGCTTGGTCTCCGCGCGCATCAAGGTGCATCCCTGGCGCCAGGGATGGTCCTGAGCGGGCTTGTTGGCGTGAGAGCCTGATTGCGTTTTGCGGGGTTTGGCCGATGACTTGGGCTTCGAGGGTTGTGGCGTTGGAATCTCCCGGTGCCTGAGATAGTGACCCCGCCAGCGCACTTTGCGGCATCCATCGAGTCGTTCTTCGATGATGACTTTGCTGCGCCGCAATCCAGCCCGAATGCTGCGCTTGTCAATCTGGTAGCGTTTGCCTCGGTAAGCAAAGGTGTAGTCGTCGGTAACCTGGCGGGTCTCCTGATGGCTGAAGATGGCGTCGAGGTTGTGGCCTTTACAGGACCGGTGCGCATCGGCGGCCTCGCGAGGTTCCTGGGTAAAGCGTCGTTTCCATAGGGGCAAAAATACCTCGTCCAGATAGGCGTTCGCCTCCTCAATCGTTGCGATCTTGGCCCGTCGCAGGCCTTTCACCAGCCGGTCTTGAAGGGTGCGGAAACAGCGCTCTACGCGCCCCTTGGCCTGGGGCGAATGGGCGGGGATATGCTCGATGTCCAGTTCCTCTAAAGCCCGTTGAATCTGGGTTTGCGCCTCTTTGCCCGCCCGTTGTTCTTCTGCTGTGGGTGCGCGTGACGTCATGAAATGACTGGCCTTGTCCGCGTAAAACGAGCGAGGCCGACCGTGTTTGCGCAGGTACTCGCGCAATACTGACATGTTCGTTGCTGTGGAGTCCGTGGCGTGAAAACGACATAAAAGGTCCGACGAGGCGTCGTCAATAATGGCGATAAGCACCGCTTCCTCGCCCCGGCCTTCGAACCAATCGTGAATAGACGTATCCATTTGGACCATCGTGCCGCGGCACGCCTTGCGCTCACGCCACTGGCGGTGGTGCACCTTGGCTTTGCGCGGCTTCCACTCTCCTTCAGCGGTCATCCACTGCCGCATCGTTTCACGGCTCACCCGAATGCCCTTTTCATCTTCCAGTGTCTCGCTGAGCAACGTCGGACCATAATCATCGAAATCCTCCTCTTTCATGAAGGCCACAGCCACCGCCCGGATCTCAGCAGCGATTCGCCGGTTGGAGGGGCGGGCCCGGGAACGATGGGCCAATCCTCGCGGACCCTCCTGCTCATACCGCCGCAGAATACGACGCAATTGCCGTTTCGAGAGCTTCAACAATCCTGCCGCTTCGCCTCGAGAAATCCGACCCTGCTCAATCTCACGCACCAACGTCAACCGATCCACTTCCTTTGCGCTCATACGAAATTCCATCCTCTTTCTCCCCAATCGTGGTTAAAGAGGACATTTCTACTTTGCGCAGGGCGGACATTATCAAATTGCGCTTACAGGGGCCTGGAGGAAGGTTTGACAGCGTTTGCATGTCTCCGTTAGGCTTGTGGCTGGACGAGGGCGCCGAATGAATGTGTCTGAAGGTCCCCCCGGCTCCATTTCTAGAAGGAGTGCTGGTTATTATAAAATAGAAAGAGGAGAGTGAAGCCTAAAATGTCTAATGCAAAACAAGAATGGTTTGATTATGTTATCCAAAAAGGTTTATGTATGCACTTAAATAACACTATAGCATATATTGAAGCCTATAAAAATAATCAATTTACAACACTTAATTTAAAAGAAATTAAAAAAAAGATAAAAGAATTAAAAAAAGAGGTTAAAAAAGAATGAATAAAGCATTAGTGAAAGTATTTAGGGACGTCATTCGGGATAAGAGCCTTTTATCTCTTAGAGATAAAAGAAAGCTTCTAAATATCCTATTAGAAGAGGTTTTTAACATGGATATTGAATATCTTGAACGGATTAAAGATAAGAATAGTTTCTCCTATTTAAAGAAAATTAATGAAGAATATGAGAAGGTAATTAACGGAAAAGAACCTTATCAAAAAAATCATTTTGATTCTGATTATAAAGCTTATACAAAAGCATATTTTGAAATAGGGAAAATAATGGATAAATGGGAAGAAGAGGTTAAAGAGTAAATGAAAACTATAGAAGATTTAATGAAGGTAAAAGAGCTTTTAGATAAAAGTAAAGAAGACTATGAGACATGGAAATGGAAAAGGATTTTTAATAAATTGTATAACTATTTTGAAAAAGAGGCTATAAATTAAATGAGAAAAAGATTAAAAGAGCTTTACGGAAGAGATATAAGAGTTAGAGCTTATATAGATGAGAAAGGCTATAAAGAACAAATGGGATTAAGTGTAGAAACGTTTTGCCTTAAGAATGTCGTAGATC
>JAWODE010000553.1:0-6544 GCA_046483455.1 Candidatus Hydrogenedentota bacterium
GGAAATGCCGATCGAATACCAGGGCGTAAAAATAGATGCCGGTTATCGCCTCGATCTTGTTCTCGAAAAGACCGTCGTCGTTGAACTGAAAGCCGTCAAGGAACTTGTGCCTAATCATGAGGCGCAATTGCTGACATATCTCCGCATCAGCGGGATCAAAGCAGGTCTTTTGATCAATTTCAACGAACATCTGCTAAAAGACGGAATCAAACGGATGGTCAATAAACTTTAAGGATATCTTTCTCTGCGTACTCTGCGTCTCTGCGGTATAAAAAGCCGGAAATTTCGCCGCAGAGACGCACAGAGCACAGAGGGGAATAAAGATAGGGGGATTGGGGGCAACGAAAGCGGCTCTTCTGGTCACCTTTGAACTGCGTCGGCACAAAACATGCTTCTTCACAAACAAATGGCATGAAAATGCGAAGCAATAAAGGTATAGTGGTATGAAAGATACCCGAGTTGGGACATATGGGGGACAAACGCCGCCGGAAAGGGACCGCGTGGTCACAGAGTTCAAGGGAGACGCAACCAGCGAGACCGCCCAAAGCATTGCGGCTGCGCGCCGCCAGATCGCCGACTCCATCGCTGCGCACCGGGGACACGTAGCTGCCAGGTGGGGTTCCCCGGCGACGGATGCAGGGCGTGTGTCTCGGGAGCGTGCGCGCGAGATGCTGAAGGCTTCGAAGGCACGCGCAAAAGCGCTACTGGGACAGCAGACCGAGCTCCAGGGCTCCCATGGTGCCGCATTAACTGCTGAACTCCCCCTGGAAGACTGCCACACGCTGGAACTGCTGCTGTCACACGTACGCCATAGCGTGGTGCGTGTATGCTTCTACAACCTTAAGCTTTTTTGCCCTAGCCTCGTCGATGAATACGATGAGGAAGTGCGGGACCAAGTTGTGGCGAATCTGGCTCAGTTGCCACGCGCAAGGGAAGAGCTGGAGTCTTTTTTCGAGCAGACGTTGGCCGGAGGATCGATATCGCATCTTTTCCCCGTGCAGCACCGCGATTGTTTTCATGCTTTTAGCGAACTGGCACATCTTGGTGACAACACCGTTGGTCGTCTGGACGATGGAACAATCAGGCAGATGTTCGCGCAGCGCGTGCCCGCCTTGATCGATGATGTGATGGCGCCCCTGGCGGCGATACAGGAGTCGCTGGACGGGCGAAAAGTTGCCCCCGCTGACCTGTTTCGGGAAGCCCTATCGCTCTGTGGCGAAGGTCTGGAGCAAGCAGGTATTACGGTCGAAAGCGACATTCAACCGACGCCGCGTATCTTCGCCCATGAGCGGGGTCTCTTGAACTCCATTTGCGAGTTGCTCACGAACGCCGCGAAGTATTCGAAGGCGGCTAACCTTGAGGTTGGATTGCGTGAAAAGCATGAAGACGGCCATTGGATCGAGGCGCGTGTGTGCGACGATGGTAAAGGCATGACTGCCGAAGAACTGGCCGCCTGCCGTGGGCGCGGATTCTCGACCGGAGGCACGGGCGAAGGACTGTCCATGGTGGCGCACTCCATTGAACAAGACCATCTTGGAACGCTCGAAATCGACGCTACGCCGGGAAAAGGGGTGTGCGTCGTCATGCGGCTGCCCGTTCGACTCGATGCCAACATGCTCACGAGGCAGGGGGACTGACCATGTACGAAATCCTGGTCATCGATGATGATGTTGTCGATTTCAAACCCGGCTTGGAACACGCCCTGAAAGAGTATGAACTGCATTGGGCGGCCAATGGACGCGACGGGCTGAAGATTCTCTCGGAGAATCAAGAAATCGGAGTGGTTCTATTGGACATCAAAATGCCTCCCGATTTCGCATCGACCGAGCACCGGGAAGGAATGGAGATTCTCAAGCGCATCCGCGAGGAATATCCCGAGTTGCCCGTGATCATGCTGACCGTAATGACCGACGTCGATCTTGTTGTCGAAGCTATCCAGGCCGGGGCATTTCACTACATTCCGAAACCGCTCGATCGGGACAAGCTGCGCGACACGGTGCGACGCGCCCTTGAAAACACGGAATTGAAACAGCGGATTGACACACTGACGCAAGCACAGGACGCTGCCGTGGCAGTACATGGCGGGCCCGCAGCAAGAGCGCGGTCAAGATTCCACGACATGATAGGCGCCCATCCGCTGATGCAATCGCTCTACAATCAAATCGAGCGCGTGGCATCGTTCGACAACGTAAAGGTTGTCTTGTTCGGCGAAACGGGGTCCGGGAAGGATTTGGCGGCCAGGGCTATTCACCAGTGCAGTGAACGAAGGGGTAAACCCTTCCGGGCCGTGAATTGCGCGGCCTTTTCTGAAACCGTGCTGGATTCGGAATTGTTCGGCCACGAGAAAGGGGCATTCACGAGCGCGGAATCGCGGCGCGACGGCGTTTTTATCAGCGCAAACGGGGGAACGCTGTTCCTGGATGAAATCGCTGAGACATCGCCTGCGTTGCAAAGTAAACTCCTGCGCGCCATCGAGAACGGAGAAATCCGGCCCGTTGGCTCCGACAAACCTGTAAAGGTGGACGTGCGTTTCATCTGCGCCACCAACAAGAATCTGGTCGAAGAGCGACAGAAAGGAGCCTTTCGGGAGGACCTCTATTACCGGCTCTGCGAATTGCCGTTGTCAATTCCACCGCTTCGCAATCGCAGAGAAGACATCCCTCTCCTGATGCGGCATTTTTTGAAAGAGACCAAGCAGCCCGACGCTCTCCCCCCCAAGATAGAGAGGGGAGCAATGCAGGTGTTGATGGAACACGATTGGCCGGGAAATGTACGCGAGTTGTCGTCCGTTGTGAAAAAATTGGTAATCCTGGCGGGAGACGGCAAAATCACAGTGCCGCTGGTTCGGGAGGCGCTAAATTTATCGCGTAGCCCAGTGCATCCCCCCTCTCCCCCACCACCGGTTGAAAAAATCGCCAGTAGCCAGAGAGACCAGGACGTGGTCTTGAACCCGAGAGATGAAGAGGATGGGGCCGGGTATGAAACGGATTCTCACGGGCTAGCGCCGGAGCCGCCAGCGGCCGTGCCACAAGAACTGCCTGAGATCGCCGACCTTGGCGAATTCCGCAATACCCACGGAGAAATACGGCTCAAACAGGTTCTGGAACACGCCATCCGCGACACTGGTAGCGCCCGGGCGGCCATGGAAGCTCTCAATATCACCGAAAATTCCTACGGCAGTTTCCGAAAGTGGCTGGAACGACTTGAAATTAGCGTAAGGGACTTGAAAGGATACCCGTAGAAGTTGCGCTCCTAAAATTGCATTTTGCAATTAATCCGAATCAAAAAGAATGCAAAATGCACTTCAATATAAGTCATTTAACTTTTGCGCATATCGCGTAAGATATTGATTAAGAATAGTTTAGCCCCCTTTAATTCTATTGGCATATATCCTGCTTCTCTTCTGGTATCCGTAGTTTAGCTTACTGGCTATTGATCTGCGGTCTTCGAGACTTGGTTCTTTAGCTGCCCGTCCGCAATAATCAGCCATTACCTCGAAAATGATAAAAGGCGTCATTTAGCATATGCTGAAGCAAAGGCGTGGATGGTATGCGTGAATTCAGGCGGTAGCTTCCCAATATGAAGGATAAGCGATGAAGACATTTTTCGACTGCATTCCGTGTTTCGTACGCCAGGCGCTGGATGCCATCCGGCGGGCAACGGACGATGAGACGGTTCATGAAGACGTTCTCCGCGAAGCCTTGCGGGCCATAAGCGAGATGGATTTGCGGGGTTCGCCTCCGGCGATGGGCTACACGATTCACCGGCTCGTCCGTGATCGGGTTGGCGAAGGCGATCCCTACCGGGAAATGAAAGATGAATCGAACCGGTATGCCCTCGAGTTGTATCCGGACTTACAGGAGCAGGTTCAAAATTCCTCCAATCCTTTAGAAACGGCGGTACGGTTGGCCATTGCCGGAAACATTATTGATGTGGCTGTAAAAAGCGACATGGATCACCGCAATGTGAAGCATGCGATCCATCGTGCCTTGAGTGCTCCTTTCGAGGCCGATCTCGAGGGCTTCGCGAAGGCTGTCGCGGAAGCGGAGCGCATCCTTTACTTGGCGGACAATGCGGGCGAGATCGTTTTGGACCGGTTATTGCTTGAACGTCTCCCCCTCGAGCGGGTAACGCTTGTCGTTCGAGGAGCGCCCGTAATCAACGACGCCACCATGGTGGATGCGCAGGCGGCGGGACTTACGGAACTTGTCGAAGTGATGGATAACGGGGCTGACGTGCCGGGCACCATCCTTGAATTGTCCAGCGAGCTCTTTCGGCAACGGTTTGATGCCGCGGACCTGGTCATCGCCAAAGGACAGGGAAACTACGAAACACTCAGCGAGGTGCCAAAAGATATCTTCTTTATTTTGTTGGCGAAGTGTCCTGTCATTGCACGTGATATCGGATGCAACGTGGGCGAATTGGTTTTGCGCCGTTCGAATCATGTTGGCGTGTCCCAGAGTGAAGACGATACCCCGAATTTAACCGCAGCCCGGTAACCGAATTGGCCGCGGACCCGCGGAGCGGAAACGTTGTGGACCAAGAATACGCGGGAAGATTTTTGTTTTGCCGAATACCCGCGGGAGCAACAACTTTAGAAAGGAAATAGCACCATGAGGATAGCAATCACAGCTACGGGCGCATCGCTGGATGCCCAGGTTGAGCCGCGGTTTGGCCGTTGCCCATTTTTCCTGTTCGTTGATACGGATACCATGGATTTTGAAGCGGTCCAGAATCCCAACACCAGTCTTGGCGGTGGTGCAGGTATTCAGTCGGGGCAATTGATAGCAGAAAAAGACGCCCAGTTCGTACTCACGGGTAACTGTGGTCCAAACGCACATCAAACCCTTTCAGCAGCGGGAATTGGCATCATTGTCGGCTGTTCGGGTGTGGTTCGCGATGTAGTCGAACAATTCAAGGCGGGGCAATTTGACACCAGCGGCGCACCTAATGTGGACAGAAATTTCGGTGTAGCCAATACGCCGGAGGCATCGGCGGACTCGCAATTCCCACCGCAGCAACCTCCAATGCCGGGCCGTGGCATGGGTAGGGGCGGCGGTCGCGGCATGGGCCGGGGAATGGGCCGAGGCATCGGGGGTGGTCGCGGCATGGGAATGGGTCGTGGTTTTCAGACGCCGGTTCCGCCAAATCAGCAAGGACCGGATGCGGTTAATCTGAGTGAAGAGGACGAACTCACGGTATTGAAAGAACAGGCGCAGGGCATGACGCAAGGGCTCCAGGACATCACGAAACGGATTGAAGAACTCGAACAGAAGAAAAGGGGCTCCTAGCAGCTCTAGAAGCTGAAGCTATAGTAAAAACCCCGGGGTTGCAAAAGTCCCCAGGCAAGGATGTGCTTTTTAATGGATACCAGCCTCCACGTTTCCACAAAAATCGCGCAGATGAAACCTTCGGCTATCCACGAAATGACTCGTTTGTCAAAAGGTATCGATGACGTAGCCTTTCTCTCTTGGGCGAAGCCGGTTTCCGATACCCCGGAACATATCAAGGCCGGTGCGATCGATGCCATCCAACGGGGCCTAGTCGGAGGCTACTCCGCGCCGTTGGGCCTACCGCCGTTGCGCGAAGAAATCGCCAACAAACTTCGAATACATAACCATGTAGAAGCAACTGCTTCAGAAATTCTCGTGACAGTGGGCGCGATTGAAGGGCTCGCTGCGGCGGTGATGACCATCCTTGACCCCGGCGATGAAGTTATCGTGCCTTCCCCCACGTACGCCACGCATATCCGGCAAGTGTTGCTGGCGTCCGGCAAACCGGTCATTGTGCCCAGCAATGAGAAAGACGGGTTCGCGCTCGACATAGCAGGTATTGAGAAAGCGATTACGGCCAAAACAAAAGCCATCATGTTCGCGACGCCTGCCAATCCGACGGGGGCCGTGTTTACCGAGGCGCAACTGCGCCAAGTGGCCCGGATCGCCCGGGAACACAATCTGTTTGTCATTACCGACGAGGCGTACGAATACTTTGTATTTGACGGCAAAAAACACTTCAGCATCGCTTCATTACCGCAGATTAAAGACCGCGTCATCAGTTGCTACACCTTCACCAAAACATATGCCATGACGGGTTGGCGTGTCGGCTACTTGCATGCCAGCGAGGCCTTGCTTCCCGAATTCCGCAAAGCGCACATTCCTTTTGCTATCTGCGCTCCCGTGGTATCCCAATATGCGGCTCTTGCTGCATTGCAAGGGCCTCAAAATTGCTTTGATGATTTTAAAGCGAAATATGCCGAGGCACGCGATCTCATGTGCAATCGTTTGGACGCCCTGAAAGACTTTTTCTCTTACGTGCAGCCGCGGGGATCATATCTCATGTTTCCAAAAGTTCTCACAGAGGACGGAAGCGCGGATTCGTTTGGCTTTGCGAAGAGACTCTTGCGCGAGGCCCACGTGTCGACCACCCCCGGTATCGCGTTCGGCCCCACGGGTGAGGGACACATCAGAATGTCCTTCTGCGTTCCACAGGATATGATAAACAAGGCGTTCGACCGTATAGAGACTTTCTTTACACAGAAAAGCAA
>JAWODE010000613.1:0-9883 GCA_046483455.1 Candidatus Hydrogenedentota bacterium
TCTGCCCCAATTTCTCGCGCTTCTGCCTTAAGCCACCCCTCCCCCCCGGCCATAACCGCGACTTCATGGCCTTCTCTCTTCATCGCCCACGCCATCTGCGCAATATGCGTCTGCGCCCACGATTTGGTCCGCCGTGACACCGTCGGCTTCGGCCTCGAAGTTCAGCAGTACGCGGTGGCGTAACGCCGCCTGCGCCGTTTTCTGGATATCGTTGAAACTGACGTTGAATCGTCCCGCACGTAACGCATTGACCTTCCCGGCCAGCAACAGCGCCTGTGCTCCGCGCGGACTTGACCCGTACCGCACGTACTGCTTCACGATGTCCGGTGACTCCGGAGTTTCCGGATGCGATGCTGTAACGAGACGCACCACATAGGAGGTGACTTGGGGGGCGACCGGCACGTCGCGCACCAGGCCCGCCCAGTGAGTCAAAAGGTCCGCATCCATCACCTTGTCTCCGTGGGGAATCTCGCGCTGCGTTGTCCGATCGAGAATCAGTCCCAGATCGTCCCCGGTTGGAAAGGAAACCAACAGCTTGAAGAAGAAGCGGTCGAGCTGGGCCTCGGGTAGGGTATAGGTACCCTCCATTTCAATGGGATTTTGTGTTGCCATCACGAAAAACGGCTCTTCCAGACGGTGTATGGTTCGCGCCACCGAAACGGTGTGCTCCTGCATCGCTTCCAGGAGAGCCGACTGGGTCTTGGGGGTGGCCCGGTTAATCTCGTCCGCGAGAACGATGTTGGCAAAGACGGGCCCCTGCCGGAAAC
This sequence comes from Candidatus Hydrogenedentota bacterium, assembly GCA_046483455.1. Taxonomy (GTDB): domain Bacteria; phylum Hydrogenedentota; class Hydrogenedentia; order Hydrogenedentales; family SLHB01; genus UBA2224. Next base: position 768 of record JAWODE010000613.1, read on the forward strand.
GAAATTCGCGGTTGCCCGACTCGTCTTCGACCACAATGTTCGTGCCGATAATATCCGCCGGCATCAGGTCCGGTGTGAACTGAATGCGCGTGAACTGCAGATCGAGGGCTTGACTCAGCGTGCGTACAAGAAGCGTCTTTCCCAGCCCTGGCACGCCTTCCAAAAGACAGTGCCCTCCCGCGAAAAGACAGGTCAATACGCCGTCTATCACATCTTCGCCGCCCACGATGACCTTCGCGACTTCATTATGCAGCCGCTGGAAATCCTCCCGGAACTTTGCTGCCGCTTCTTCTGGATTGCTCATCATTCGTTCTCCCCGGTCTCCTCGGACCGCGATTTTCGCCCCCGTTTGTCGAGAGCGCGCTCTTTTGCCGCCAGCAATTGCGCCGTATATTCGGTGCTTCCCTGTTTTTTCCCAGCCTCCGGCGAGGTGGCGTCTTGCGCCGCTGTCTCGGTAACAAGCCGTTGTCGAATAGCCGGAGCATCTTCCAGCACCCCAGTCCCTTCAACGGAATACACAAAAGTCTTCGACACTTGCCGCATCGCGCCATACGCGCCGGTGAGAGGACGCAGCCGTGTACCCGGAGCGGGGATTATCCGCCTGACACCGGGAACCCAACGCAAAAAGGCGGCCAACCACGCCAAAGGCGCCATGAAATCCACCACAACCCGCCGCACGAAAATCTCGACAGGAAAGAGACACAATGCAAACGCCACAAGATAAGGCCAGATAGGCGTGATAGTTGCAGACGCCTCCAGATTATGGATAAAGGGATTATCGCCCGGATTCACCAGGGCGCCGCCCCCCTCGACAGCCATTTCTTCCAATAAAGGCATGTTCGAGGTGTGATACTCATATTCAGGCGAATAGCCTAATGCCAGTCCCGTCGGAAGCATCCCCTGGCTGCCGTCCTCCCGGGTATAGAGCAGATTGATCATATAGGTGCCATGTTCATTCACGGGGAACCGGCCCTCGTATATCCCCGGACCGGTTTGCGAGAGACTCTCCTCGCTACGTGCAAAATTTGGCGCCGGCCCCGTTACCACGCCGTGAGGCCGTAGAAAGTTCACGAAGCGACCTTCTTCATCTACCGCATCGATTCGGACATGGCCCCATCCTCCTTCTGCTCGCACGTTCAACTGAAAAGAGGTCGGAGCCGTATCGCGCGTGGCCCAGCGCACGGTTTGCGCCCAGAATCGGTTAAATCCATCCCATTGCATCCAATGGGGCGCCCAGCGCGTTGTGACGTCGGATGTAAAAGCGACCGATTTGCCCAAGCCGTAACGCCAATGCGCCAGAATCGGGTCCGCTTCGTCCGAAACCAGCGGAACCACTGCGTTTTCTTTCGGAGTGGTGACGACATACCCCCGCAATTGCGGCAGCCCGTTATCCAGCACCCCTCGGAGGATTTCCGAGGCATATTGGGCCTGTGGGATGAATTCTCTCTCTATAAGAAGCCCGCGTTTTACCGTAGCAGCCTCTTTTGTAAAAATCTGAGGAAGATTTGTGGGATTCATTACCAGATAATACTCGCCGCCCGTGGCTTCGGCTACGGTACGCAGCGACCGCTGGTCACTCAAACTATGAGGAGAAATACACACGGTGCTCACCGTAATTTTCGCTTTGACCAGGTCTTTAAGCAGTGCCCGGGGAGCCTGTTGGGCGTCTCCGTCGGAGATGATGACCACACGTTTTGCGGCCGCATCGGCATTAACCAAGGCATCGTAAGCCATCTGAAGGCTCGGGCCCGTGGCAGGCATATCGCCGATTTGAGGATTTGCAAGCGCTGCCTGCATTCGGCGCTTATCGCCCACCGGCTGCAGCGGAAAAATCCAGTCGTCGCCCCTATTCCATAGATATCCGAGCCCCCCCATGAGGTCCTGCGATGCCAACACGTTCAGCGAAGCCATGCCGATTTCGCGCGCCCAGGCATTGCCTTCAGGAATTTCGCACGTGTGCATGATGAGCACCAGCGCGCCCCGCGGCATGACTTTCCGCTCTTTGATGTCCATATTGACCGGCAGTGCGCGCTCGACAGCGCTGTCATAATACCCTCCCGCGCCGAAGGAATCCGGGCCTCCAATCATGACAAGCCCGATACCCAAGTCACGCACCATAGCTTCCAACGATCGAATCTGTTCGGTGGTCAGGTCCGTACTGCTGATATTCGAAAGGACCACCGCATCGTAGTCTTGAAACCCGGCCAGCGACGTCGGGAAACTGGCTAGATCGGCCATTACGACATTCAGCCCTTCTTCCACAAGGGCTTGACCGAGGCGCGTGCTGTGTTCGGGGTCCGATTCCAGATACAACACCCGCGGCTCCCCCTGAATAACGGTAAAGGCACGGCCTACGTTGTTCGCAAACACGGTATCGGCCGTGGATTCGATGGTCGCTTCGTATTCGTAGAATCCTTGCTGACGCAATTCCTGGGGAAGCAGGAAAGCGTTGGCCCCCTGCTGCAACGTTACCTCGGCGGATTGCAATAGCCGCTTGCCTTCCCGCATACGCTGATATATCCGCAGGATTCCGTTACAGTCTTGTTCCGATTCGGCGATCACTTGCAGTTTAAAAGGTTCTTCCGTGTTTACGCGCGCCGGCACGTTTACTTCACGAATGCGCACCTCCTCCGATTGTCCAATCTCGAGGGGGGCGACATTTACCTCGATGCCCGCGGCTTGACCCAGCTTTATCTCTTCCAGCACGGACCCGGTAGTTTCATTACCATCCGTGTAAACCACCATCCGCTTCATATGCCCCTGCGGAAAAGCCGCCATGGCAAGGCGCACGGCCGCGGCAATGTCCGTCTGCTCGCCCCCCACATACGAATGCACTTGCTCCACGCCAAGCCGTTCCTCAACCTTCTGCTCGATGCTCGGTTGTTCCCCGAACACGATAACGCCCACCTCGTCATCGTCTGCCATATACGTTTCGCACGTCTGTTTCACCGTCTCCACGGCCGCTTGGCGGAACTCCTCGGGGATGCTGTTCGACCGATCAAGCAGAAAGAACACCGCAAGCTTGTCATTAATGCGAACCAGTTCAGCACCGGCAAGCGCCATGATCAGAGCAGCAAGAATCAAGCAACGCAATACGAGGGCGGTCCATTTTCGTGGCCGGGACATCGAACGCATACGCATGCCGACCCACACGGTCCACGGCACCAGTGCTAAGAGCACCAGCACCCAGGGAAATAAGAACCGCGGGGTTAAATCCACGTTTTTTCAGCCTCCTTGTAGGAAGAAGCCTGCCTCTTCAATGTTTGCTTAGTACGGCACATCGACCTGTTATCCTAAAGTGAATGCCTGGATGCGGTGATTGTCCGTATCCGCGACATACACAGTCTTTTTTTCGTCTACGGCAACTCCTCGCGGCCCGTGAAATCCTCCAGCCTGCCGGCCGGGACCTCCATAAGCGCCGAGAAAATCACCGCTTGGGCCAAAATGCGATACCCGGTTCGTGCCGTATTCACAAGCCAAAACTCCACCGTCGGGCAAAACAGCCGTGTCATAAGGGTATCTAATGTTTTGTTCTTCGGCCCTTTCGTCATTCCCGATAACGCGCAGCAATTCTCCTTCAAGATCGAATAGTTGAATCCGGTGGTTGACGCTGTCGCAAACGTACAGCCGATCTTGAAATATATCGATGGCCATGGCCCGGCTGAATTGTCCCGGTTCACTCCCGAACGTTCCAAAAGCAAACAGAAAGGCATTGTCAGCGTCGAACACCTGTACACGGTCTGCGTCCACGCCGTACTCCGAAATAAAAGACCGTCCATCCGGATGACGGGCAATATCGGTGGGATAGATGAAATTGCCCGGTTCAGCTCCGTAGCGCCCCCATTCCGTTATTAATTCTCCCTCAGGAGTGTATTCGCGGATGGCACTGTAATGCGTATCCGCGATGAGCACCCGGCCATTATGATCGAACGCGACGCCCGTCGGTGTCCCATTATCCGCGGCGGGCATGCGCCATTTCCTGCGAAATTCCCCCGCTTCGGAAAAGACCTGAACCCTTCCCGTCGTGTCAATAACGTAGATTTCTGCCTCGAAAAAACCAACGGCACGGGGCCGTACAAACGCACCGTCCCGCTGGCCGGCTTCGCCCCACGTCCGCCATGCGGCTTCGCGATAGACGGGTTGCCCACCACATGCGTATGCCCATGCGGCGGCGGATGCAACCAGGAATTCCCGCCGTGTAACCCCCACTGTGTTATGTACCCAATTTTCGCACGTTCAGTCGCGCCGGCCGCGCGGTGAGCGTTCGTGTTCCAGGGACCCAAAGTATTGCCGTACAAACTCTTTCGAGCCCTGGGGTATCTCCTCTTTTGTCAAGGCCTCCTCGGCAGCCTGTTGCACCTCAATAATGGTCTCTGTTATGAATTCGGCCGTGGCTTCCGGGTCCTCATCCGGAGCATTGTGCTCCATAATGCTTGACAGGATCTTCCCGGGCGTCATTTCGCCGGGAAGAACCGTCGGACTGAAGTCGGCCTGAACGTCCGGCAAGTCTCCCGTAGTCCCTCCGCGGCCGCTTCCGGGCCCGCCCATACCGGGACCAGACCTCTGGCTTGCTCCAGGTTGCCATGCAGAACGACCGGGACCTCGCCGCCCCCAGCCCTGCCCCATTCCCTGTCCCCGGCCCTGTCCTTGTCCTTGACCCATGCCGAAGGCCGCCAAGTCGAACTTTCCACCGGAACAGGCCTTACAGCCTTCGCCCATACACTGCATGGCCATCTCCATCTGCTTCATCTGCTCCATGGAAGAGGCAACATCTTCCATGGCCATCTGCATTTGCTCGAGGGCGGCGAGCACCCCCTGGGCATCCTTGACGGTCATGCCTTCCGCGGCCTCCTCGAGTGCCTGCCCGAGCATCGAATCTTTGCCGCCCAATTGTTTGGCTAATTCAGCAAGCTCTTTGGCAAGGGCCTCCCGTTCTTCTTGAGAAAGCCCTTCTTCTTCCTTTACTTTTTCGGCGATTTCCTGTTGCAGCTTTTTTGCCTTTTCGGCAGCCTCTTCGAAATTGCCCTCCTCGATACTTGAAGCAAGGTCTTTCGTCTTATCGAGATTTGCTTTGTTCATGCCCGGCCGCGGAATAGGTGTCTTGCTCGCAATTTTGTCGCGCTCCTCGCGCATTTCCTTCGCCATATTCGTCAATTTCGCCAACACCTGCTTCTCGGATAACTCCCCGCTTTCAAGTCCTTCCGCAATACGTTTTACTTCCTTGACGTTCTCGGTGAGATTTGGGTGACGTTCAGATTCCGGCAATTCCCGAATGGGGCGCATAGCTTCCTCGAGTTTCTGCGCCCGCACTTTCATGGTCTCGCGAAGTTCGCGCGCCTTGGCGATGTGTTCCCGGTGCCCCAGAACGTCAAATTCTGGGAGCAGCACATAGGCCAGGGCGTAGGCCATTAACACTATCGCGAACCACTTCACGATTCGAGGAATTCTCAAAGGGAAGTCTTTGTGAACGTTGATGTTACACGCATGACTCTGTGCATCGCGGTGAAGGGCTTGCACCAAGTCTCCTTCGGCTTCGGCCAACTCCAGGGACGTGGTAATCCGTTCTTCGAGTCCCAAGCGCCGGTCAACTTCAAGCGCGGTTGCCGAAAAGGACGGCCGCTGAAGGTACGTCATGAAAAAGGACGCAGCGCCCGCAAATACCAAAAGAAGTATCAGGAGTGGTTCCGGTGGCCCAAGTATAGGAAATAGACGCACGGTCACCAGCCAAAGCAACGCAAGCCCGCACGCCCAAGTCAGAAACAGCGCCGCAAAATACAGCCACGAACTGGCTATCAAGCGTCGGCGCACAGCGCTCAACAACTTCCCAAAGCGTTCGGCAGCCATCGCTATTCTGTTCTCCGGTTGATGTCAGGCGATTGTGGTCACGTACAGACCCGTAACCTTCACAATATCATGGCACTCAACACTAGAAAAGATCATTTTTCATTTTCCCAATAGTGCGAATAGTGAACGGCCCGATTTAAGCCTCCTTCTCAATTTACGCCTCAAAAGCCAAATTGTTCAAAGGGGTTTCATGTTCCTGAAATGTCATCGAAGGCAAGAATATGGACATTTTTTAAGTCCATAGGACAATGCAGAACCATGAAATGGCGTATCCAAGGCTCATCGAGTGCCGATTTGCCCTCGCAGTCAGGTCTCGAAACCCTCCCAAAAGGCCTCAAGCGGCAGGCGGGGCAGCAAAGACTCTCTGCAGAACGCGACAAACCGTTGCACTTCTCGAGATTTCATGTGGCGTGATGCCTCCCGCATGAAACTGCCGTACCGTCTGCCGAGAGCATGCTTCAGGACGTTCAGCAGCACGTTTTCGGGCGTCTTTGAAACGTGCAGTTCACTGGGCGGCGTATCTGGAAGGCGAAACTCCGCGCCTGGGCGCTTCTCCAATACAATTAGCACTGAGTTGCACACTGCCGCACTAACCGCGGGCAAAAAACGCCTGTGGACCATCTCACAAAACCGCAAGACATCCTCGTAGGCAAGGTGCCTGCGTAAAGTCGCCATGAATTCTTCGTAGTCTTCTCCTAGACCATGTTCCAGAAGACCGTTCTTATTAAAAAAATCATGGGGTTGGTAGACAGCGACCGAGCATCCGCGTTCGGTTGCGTATTGCTTCATTTCGCCGAAGGTAACCCCGGCATCGAAATCCGAAGGCTTGAACCCCTCCTCGGTGTAAGTTTGCCGCATGCCCATAATATTGCAAAACTTCTGTTGCTCGCGGGACGCCATGTCAAAGATCACACGGCCGCCCTCGCGGATGACGCGCAGGTATTCGTCCAACAAAGGGGCCCAGTCTGGGAAATGCCGTAGGACCGTTATCGAGACCACACTATCGAAAACCCCGTTGTCGAAAGGCAGCCGTTCAATCTCACCCTGCACACAGGGGAACTTTTTCCCCCGGCCCTGAGCATGTTGCTTTCCACGTTGCAGCATGTCGCGTGAGATATCCAGGGCCAAGACTGTGTAATCCGCGCCGCGCAAGGGGAACGTGAAGCGTCCCGTTCCCGCACCGGCATCCAGGACACTGGCCCCTCCCACGTGGCGCACCACAAAACTCAGTTCCGTCAGGTTTTTCAAGCGAATTATCGGCTCTTTCTGATGTGCCGAATGAAAATAATCGTTCCCAGCCCCCTCCTGCGCCCATACGGCGCGCTTCCACGCACGGATTTCGCTGCGTTGTCTTTCTGTAAGCTTCTGTGGATCCACCCATTGCCCCCGTGCTAAAGGGATTTGCCTTGTTTCCGCCACGTTGCAATTTGTCGCGCACGGCGGGCGGCCTGTCCGTGCCGGACGATTTTGGACCATCTGGCGTAATCTTCGTTTTCAGGCAATAACTCGGACAAGAAGACCTCGAGCATATCATCCCCCACAAAATCGCAAAAGGAGTCGTAAAGTTGCACGTGGTTTTTGAAATGCATTCTGCGCGTATAGCGCTTCACAGGAAATATGCTTTCCAGGTCGATAAAGAAAAACTCCTTTCCTTCCCGCGTCAAAATGTTTTTCCCCGAGAGGTCTCGATGATACACCCCTGCTTCCCGGAGGGCGTTAATGGACTGAGCCAACGCTCTGAAAAAGTTGGGGAGCTGGTCCGAGGCGGCTTCCTGAACCATATCCGCGGCAAAACGCTCGACATTGTAAGCACCGTCAAGATAGTCCATAATCAAATAACTGGCTTCAGTAAAGCCATAACGCCTCATCTCCACCAGAGCGTGCGCCCGTGGGACCTTCACGCCTTCTTGCTCAAGGTAAAGCCCGGCCATCCATCCACGCCGGTACCGGTTGCGGCGCATCATACCGTTCAGCAGCCCATGAAGCGCACTTCCAGAACTCGCCTTCACAACATAGCCGTTTACCCGCCGTGTGATGTACTTTGGCGAGACCTTGAGGATATCGCCTTCATTCGAGATGATCTCCAATATGCGCTGACAATCAATATTCTCCCGATGATGCACAAGGGCATTGCCGCATCGTTCACTCACAGTATTGTTCAAAACGGCTGTAAATACATGCATCTTAATAGGTTATTCCCTCGGTCTCGATAGAGAGACCCTTGATTTCACGCAGTACAAAAATGACAGCAGGGGATGAGATGAAAGTGCGCCATATCCCTCACGAATCATTTCATACGCACTCGTTTCAAGGGCGTTCTTTTCAAATGACCTGCGCAGCCGAAGCAGGTTCGCCGCCCGCGCAGTCGATGATAAATGCTTCCTTCTCCGAGCTTTGTCGAAATCGATTATGTAGGGTGTTTCCGCCGTGATCAAAATGTTGCGGACCTGGAGGTCGGCATGAAAAACGCCAAGCTCGTGCATCCAGCAAACGATTTCTCCAACTTTTCGCAAAATCGTCGACGAAGGTTGGGGCTGTGTCAGAAGATATTCCTGTAAGTGTTGACCAGTCAGAGCTTTAGTAGCGATCCGACCTCGCAATAGACCCCCACGACGCCACCAGCATATCCCCAACGGCTCGGGAACAGGGAAACCTTGGCGCCAGAGATAATCTACGATGCGTAACTCTGCCAGGGGCCGGTTCCTCATATAGGCGTTGCGATTGACAAACCGCAAGAGACCACCCCGCTGATACGCTCGCATAATGCCGGAACCCCCAAGCAATGAAAATCGATACACCGTGCTCCGCCCGGACGCATTATCCGGATACGTCCCTTTGTCGAAAAACAGTGCGTTCTTCACGGATTCCCAACGCTTTCCGCGTACCAGACCGCATTTACCGGCCTCGCATATGTATTGATATCCTTCTAACATTCTCACGCATCCAACTTGGGACGGACCGCCGCCTGCATTTGACGTCTCGATATAATTCTCACTGCCCTGCCCCGCTGGGAGCCTGCAATCAACAAACGCAGCATAATAACCGCTCTCAAGGTGCTGAGTCCATGGAATAAGCGCACCCAAATCGCCGGATAAGCCAAACCAAATAAGAACTGGGCAAATCACGCAGCCTGGCAATACCGCTCGAACCGCTCTGAGTTTTCTGACAGAATGTAGCGCCTGACCTCGTGTCAGGCGTCTTGGACCCGGACGCCTGACACGAGGTCAGGCGCTACATCCGGATTGTCTAAAATGTCGTTTAGGGAAACGCCA
>JAWODE010000640.1:0-3822 GCA_046483455.1 Candidatus Hydrogenedentota bacterium
TCGGGCCGCCTGTGACGGGTTTGGTGTAATCGATGTCGAACCCGTCGATGCTCCACGCGGCCGCATCAAAATCTTTAACCGTGCCGCCCCCATCCTTGCGCGCCCAATCGAACCCAAGATGCCACTTACCGATGGCGGCTGTCCGATAGCCATGGCGTTTGAGCAGCCCAGCCACAGTCATACGGTTTCCCTCGATTAGGGGCGCGCCAAAACCGCCCAGGACCCATTTCTTCAGGCTCGACCGCCAGCAATAGCGTCCCGTCACGACCGAGTACCGGCTGGGGGTGCATACCGCCGATGCCGCGTGGCAGTCCGTGAACCGCACCCCTTCGCTCGCCAGCCGGTCCATGTTCGGCGTGGGAATCTTAGTCGCTCCGTAACATCCCACATCGCCATACCCCATATCGTCGGCCAGAATGAACACTATATTCGGAAGATTCATGTTTCCCCCTCCTTGTCCTCGATATCCCCTGCCGCCCCTATTATAAACATGGAAATCGGTTCTTACTGTCTGATTCTAAAAATACCCGAAAAATTGTATCTGAAAGAAAGCCACTTTTCAGACGAAAAAACAGCAACAGAAGAATTTGTCCAAAGATTAAGCAGAAGGACGCCGATCCTACGAGACTCCGCGGATGATAAATTCTTACTGATCGCCGCTTATCTTCATCCAAATCCGTGTCATCAGTGGTTCAAGTCTTTCTTCCTTGTAGTTCTGGTCTTATTTTCTCTCGTGTTAAAGAAAAACCGCGCTCACGAAGTCAAGAACTCCGGAGCGCGGTTTGAAACCATTTTCAGCGATTACTGTGCGCTTTCGGTACCGGGCGCTACATGGGGCCACACATCCGGCAGCACGCTCACCCCGGTTGTGAATTTAAACGGCAACATGAAGTCCGGATTCGGGAATTCGAGCTCGATCAGAAACGCCGTCCAGCCTTGTTCGGGTTCTGAAATATCGGTCTTGTACACGCCGGGCTCGACCGGCTCGAGTTCCGTGCTCGTGTAGGCTTCCCCGATGGTTTCTAGACGAAAATCCCGTGCTTCGGGATTGGCCGCTTGCCATAACAATACCTGGCTGGGCGTGGTCTCGCACTCGACGACGAGGTTGCCGTCGTCTTCCCTGCGCCACGAGTACTCCGGGCGCGGCGTGTCGTTGATGATGGCATTATGGAACGACGCCACATTCATATACGCTTCCATACTGAGACCATGGTCGGTATTCGGCACATACCGCAAGTGTTTCTCCCCTTTGAGATCGTCGAAATAAAACCGCCACGAATCAGGCGGGAAAAACTGGTCGCCCGTCGAATTGATGATGTACTTGGGCATAGTCAGACGGTCGATGTAGGAGTAGGGGTCGACAATGTCGCACAACGCCTCGAACTCGGGCGTGTGTAGACGCGCTAACACCTTCATGTCTTCATAATCGCGAATGGCCGGCGCCCAGAAACCATAGGCGGCATAATGGTTATCCAGCGACTGCACCACCCTCAGCACGTCGATAACGGCCGGACAAATGGCCGCCGCGCGCGGATCGACGGCGCCGACGGTCCACGTGGTCCACCCGCGTTTCGACCCTCCAACGATGGTGAATTTCTCGACCGCCGGTTGCTCTTTCTGCACCACGTCCATACCCCGCACCACCGCTTTGGTCATCGGCAGGCGCGTAAGCCAGATCGGGTCCCCCGTCACCATGAATTTATCCCAACAATAGGCGATGAGTTCATCCTCGGTCCGGCCTTTTTCCTTGTACCGTTCGTCCGATTCATCAGAAAACTTCAGCCGTTCGTTCGGGATTTGCTTGATCTCGGCAACGATAGACTTGGTCATCACGGCGATGCGCGCGAGCCCCTCATCCGCGTCGGGAGGTTCCGGTTTGTTGCTGCCGCCGCCGATGAACATAAGCGCGTCGGTCTGCGTAAGTTCCTTGGGCTCGATAATAACCAGCCAGTGTTCCCACGTGGTCCGGTCGACCTGCTCGGGCTCCAACCATTCCTGCGAAACCATATGGTAGATACGCGCTGTATACCCTTCCGCTTCCTCGACCCTAGCCGGTGGCGTATCGTACTCGAAGGCGGGGTCCTCCGCGGCCACGTACTTATCCAGCGGTGTCATTTGATCTTCAGGTATCGGAAAGACTGAAGAAGCCGTCTCAGCAGCCGGAGTTTCGGACGTCGCCGGTGCAGGCGCGGCCGCATCGGGCGGTTCCGGCGCCTCTGACTGCAGGGGTTGCGTTTGCGGTCCACACGATACCACTGACAGAAGCATTAGCAGCGACAGAGAAATCGCCAGCCAATAATTTGGTAAACCGATGCGTTTCATGGGGTTATCCTTTCCTTATACATTTTTAAGCACCCGTTGGCAAAAGTTATCCAAAGGTATGGTAACCGATGGATATTACCCCGTCAATACGAAAGCCGCAACACGCCGCAAGAACAACCCTGCTATCGCCTCACGCGCGCCAGGGACGGGTGCGGCCTTCCTCCCGTTTGGCCCAGACGTCAAGAAAGAGATTGGTGTTCTCGACGAGTTGGAAGTCGTACATGCCGACGCAGACGAAATCGGCGCCATGTTTGAAGGCGTAGGGCAACCCCACGCTTGGATGGATGGCGCCGGCGGCGAGGACCTTGAAGCCGATCCAGGGCTGTTCGAGTTTTTCCATGTAAGCGGCGGTCTCAGCGGGTTTTTCACACCAGATGTTGTCGCATTGTTTTTCGGGGTGCGCCGACCAGTAATCGGTGTGGTGGAGGGTTTTCATCCAAAAATCGGGCACGATACCGTGGTCGACACAGGCTTTGACCGTCTCGAGCTTATGAGCACCGATACCGGCGGGCTTGCCGCTCTGGCGCATGACTTCGAGGCCTTCGGCGATCTTGTCCAGCTCGCCCTTGTGGGCCAATGCATCGGCCATGCCCCCATGGAAGTAACATGCATGTGCGCCGCTATCGATTGACGCTTTGGCGCCGGCGATGATGTCGCCCCCGAGCCCACAGTCCGATATAAACTGGATATTGCCGCCCTCATACTTCCAATAGTCATTGATCACCTGACACAAAACAGGGTTGGTCAGGATCGTGTTGATGCCGCACTGCTCGGCGATGCGGAACGTCTCGAAGATTTTTTCGCGCGTGTGGTACGACTTGACGAGTTTCGAGACGTAGATGAGGTCGCGGGCGTGGGCCCACCCGCCCATGAGATTGCCTCCCAAAATCATCCGGCTGAGGTCGAGCTCGCGAATGTGGCTGTGGGGAACCGTGCCTTTGAGGTCCTCGAGCTTGGCGAACTCGAATTTCTTGATGGTCGCGCTCGTCAGGCCGTCGGTGTCGTCCATCTTGGCCATCAGATGCTCTTCCTCGAAGCTGGCCCAGCCGTGCTTTCTACCGAAAGCCAACGCGAATCCGCCTGCCACGGGTACCGTGGCAAAATGGCGCAGCCATGCCCGCCGGGGAACGCCCCCAGCTTCGCCGGAAGGTTCCTCCTGTTTCTTTTCCCGCCGTTTCGCCCACAGATTCGCAAGAAGCCCGTCAATCCCCATAAACTTGCCCGTGGGCACAAACACCACGGCCAACAATGCGCAGAGTTCGACAAGGTTCTTGTCAATAAAAAGGTAGTTGCCTTCCGCGCCGCGTGGCACAAGCTCGATAAGGGAGGGATTGGCGACGTAATACAACGCGAGCAGCAGAATACCGGCAATGCTTGCGAAGCGTGTAAGGAATCCGAAAATCAGACCAAGTCCGATGAAAACGAGACCCCACATATTCATGAAATCCACGACTTGCAACGCCGCCGGCGTCTCGGCTATCCATTTAAAGACATCCGAAA
>JAWODE010000658.1:0-3136 GCA_046483455.1 Candidatus Hydrogenedentota bacterium
GGTCTGTCGATCATGGCGACCTACCTGAGCAGCATCAGCTTCCTGGCACTTCCCGGCGCGGCATACATCGGCAACTGGAACCGCTTTGTGTTCAGTCTGTCGTTGCCCTTGGCCGCCTTCATCGCAGTAAAGTATTTTGTTCCCTACTACCGCTCGCGCAAGGAGGTGTCAGCATATCATCACATCGAGACGCGCTTCGGTCCCTGGGCACGGCTGTATATGGACGCCTGCTACCTGCTCATGCAAATCGGGCGGATGGGCTCGGTGATGTTTTTAATGGCCCTGCCGTTGCATGCGTTGCTCGGATGGCCCGTGCCTTTGATTGTGATTGTCACGGGTATCACCGTTATTGTGTACAGTCTCTTTGGTGGGATCATCGCCGTTATTTGGGCGGACGCCATCCAGAGCGTGGTACTAATGGGCGGGGCGTTGTTGTGCATGGCGCTGATGCTGTTCAACATGCCCGAAGGCCCGGGGCAGATTTTTGAGATCGCCGCCGAGCACGGAAAGTTCAGTCTCGGTAGTTTCGACCCGCTCGAATTCACAGCCGCTACGTTCTGGGTCGTGCTTGTGTACGGCATTTTCATCAATCTCAACAATTTCGGCATCGATCAGAACTATGTGCAGCGCTACGCAGCATCGAAATCCGTGCGTGGGGCAGCGAAGAGCCTGTGGCTCGGGGCGTTGCTCTATGTGCCTGTTTCGGCCCTGTTTTTCTTCATCGGCACCTCGCTTTTCGCGTATTACACCTCGGAAGCCGGTGCGCTGCCGCCTGAGATTGTCGAACACATCAAGGAGCAGAATACAGGCGATTATGTGTTTCCCTACTACATCGTGACGCGGCTGCCCGCGGGCGTAACGGGATTGCTCATCGCAGCTATCTTCGCCGCGGCGATGAGTACCGTATCCACCAGCCTCAATTCGACAGCGACCATTCTCTTGACCGACGTGTACCGGCGCTACCTGAAGCCGGAGGCTACGGAACGTCAGTCGATGGCCTTTCTGTACGGCAGTACCCTGGTCTGTGGCATCCTGGGAATTCTGGTCGGCATTGCCATGATACGCGCCGAGGGCGTGCTGGATACGTGGTGGGAAATCCAGGGCGTATTTGCGGGCGGCATGCTCGGGCTCTTCCTGTTGGGCATGGTCTCACGCCGCGTGCGGAACCCGGGGGCCATCGCCGGTGTTGTGGCCGGTGTGCTGATGATCGCTTGGCTCAGCCTGCCTTCGTTGCTTGGCGATACCGTACCGGAGGCCATCCGCAATCCGCTGCATGGCAATCTCACCATCGTCATTGGGACGGCGACGATTCTGGTGGTGGGGCTCCTGGTGGCCAGCTTGAGCGGCCCCCGCCGGCCAGAAGTGAATTCAGATGAACCGAACCGCTCCTAAGTGCTCGGTGCGGCAGTCTCGGACAAGAGGCCCTGCGAAAGCTCGTGCAAAACATTTCCTTTCGGAAAGGTGGAACAGCCTTTTGTGTCACGCGGGAGGGCTTGTATGCACGTGATTGGCGCAGTCCTTGCCGCTTATGTGCACCATGCTGTTTGCATGGTTCTTGTTGGCATTCTATACTCTCCGTGAATCTTATCAACGCCGGAGGAGTCTGATTACTATGCATTCCAAAATGTCCCGCCGCACGTTTCTGAAACGATCGGGCCTGGCCGCGACCGCGCCGCTTATTGTTCCGCGCCTGAGCTTCAGCCAATCCCCGAATGGCAAACTTAGACTGGCTGCGATAGGTGTCGGAGGAAAGGGCGCCAGCGATCTTTCTTCCATTTTCTCCAGTGGCAAAGTTGACGTCATCGCTCTCTGCGATGTGGATGGCGGTCAGCTGGATAAGACGGCCGCCACCCATAAAGAAGCCCGTCAGTACTTCGATTGGCGCGAACTGCTCGACAAAGAAGCCGAAAACATCGACGCCGTATGCGTAGGCACACCCGACCATATGCATGCGCCCATCGTCTATTCAGCCATCGCGTTGGGCAAGCACTGTTTCTGCGAGAAACCCTTGACCCAAGAGGTATACGAAGCGCGTCAAGTGCGGCTCGCTGCCGAAAAAGCAGGCGTGGTGACGCAGATGGGCAATCAAATTCATTCGCATGCATGCTATCGGAACGCCGTTCAAATGTTGCAGGACGGCGTCTTAGGCAAAGTGAAGGAATGGCATTCGTGGATATCGAACGGATACGGCGGCGAGGACTTGGTGCGTCCAGCACAAGAAGACCCCGTTCCCGCGGGTCTCCATTGGGACCTCTGGATCGGTGTGGCGCCGCACCGGCCGTTCAAGGCGGGCATTTACCACCCCAAAAGATGGCGCGACTGGCAGGATTTCGGGTCGGGCGCCTTAGGGGATTTTGGCTGTCACATTTTCGACCCGGTATTCACGGGGCTGGGTATTGGCGCGCCCTTGAGCCTTACGGCTGAGGTGCCCCAATTCAACGACGGGGTCTGGCCTCACTGGGAGATCATTGCTTACGAGTTCCCGGGCAATGCGCTGACCGCGGGCGATACGATCCCCGCCACATGGTATGACGGAGGTAAACGGCCGGGTCCGGAAGCGATGGGGTTGCCGGCGGATGCGGAGCTGCCCAGCTCGGGTTCGGCCATTATTGGCGAAGAAGGCGCGATGGTGCTGCCGCATTATGACAAGCCCATCTTGTTGTATCCGGAGGACAAATTCAAAGATTTCAAGCAGCCCGAGTTACCGGCCGTCAGTCACTATCATCAGTGGGTAAATGCGTGTCTTGGTACCGATACGGCAACTTGCAATTTCTCGTATGCGGGGCCTTTAACGGAGGCGGTCCTGTTGGGGGACGTGGCGAACCGGTGCCCGGGCCAGACCCTCGAGTGGGATTCTGAAAACTTGCGCGTGACCAATGTGCCCGAGGCAAACGAATTGCTCCGGGTGTTTTATCGTGAAGGCTGGGAAGTAGACGGTTTATCCTGAGCGAAAAACAGAACTGACCCAAGTGGTACTAGCGGAGAACGCGTTTTCTTACCCGTCCATAAGATCACGGCGGGCGGATACGTCCGCTTCTTTATTTAACCCCTTCAGGGTTTGTAGAAGTCGAGGCGCTCGTGATCCACGGGCTTCGCCCGCGGCTATTCAAATTGGACCCCGTTGCCGAGCAGAATC
>JAWODE010000682.1:0-3938 GCA_046483455.1 Candidatus Hydrogenedentota bacterium
CGTCTGTCCGCCGTCGCCGAACTCCATTGCAATACCGCCGGCCGAGTCGGGTGCATGTGTTTCGAGCCCACCGGCAACCCCTGAGATCCCGATCTCTGCCGGAGATGCCCGAGAGACAACACATGAAAGACGCCGAACGGGCGTTCACATTAGGCCCGACGGCCCACAATGCCCCGGTAATCAATGGAGTCGTTCAGACCGCCAAAACGCCGCGTCTCGCCGACTTGGGAAAGGTTGCGGACAATACCTGGAAAGCGGCCATCGAGTTGACGGACTGCTACGGGAGTGACTCGGCCGTTTCCTATGCGGGACGCACGGTATGGCTTTATGGAAATGCGTTGGTCGTAGTCGCCGACGAGGTCGGTTTGCCCTCCCCCGGCACGCTGACGTACCACTGGCACGGCCACCGGGATGCGGCGTGGTGGATCGAGAACGGATGGGCACGGATCGTTTTGCTGAACAAGGTACTGTGGTTCCGCGCGTCTGTTCCGTGCGTGTCGGCGGAAGGTTTGGTTCGGCTTCCGGGGTCCCGAGGGCCATTAACGTTGATTAGCGAGATTGCGGAGGCGCCGCAAGTAATTTGGTGGGTGTTTTCCTGTTCAGCACAATCACCCGAGGTGGACTGGAAGGCTGCTGAGACGGCGATATCCGTAAACGGCCGCGCGTTTGAAATCGGGGCATAGGACTGCTCGAACGTATCTCGACCCGCGCACTGGCCACTGGTTGCCCTTCGAAGGGGGTATCGTGTATCGTTTCAGAACGTGGGAGAACACGCCCAAGAGGGGATTTGTTAGCAAAGGGACATGAGAAAGGACGTTGTGTGAAACACGCAGGCAACATTTTGACATGTAGTGCCCTTATGTTGGGAATGGTTGTGTGTAGCGTGGCCGACGCCGCACTGTTAGAAGACGACGAGGCTACATGGGCCGATCAGGAATATCGAGAGCTTTCGCCGGATGAAGCCGGTCTGGCCGAGCTGTACCTGAATAAGGCCGACCAACTTCGCTTGAGCTGGGAACGTCTTCTGATCGAGGAACGGATGGCTCCCACCGGGCGTAATACGCGCGACAGCATTATTCGCCGCTATGACGACATCGTTGAACGCTGGCCTGGAACCGTCTATGCGGCGCAGGCCGAATACAACATCATCAGCATGTACGAAAACACGCTCGATATGACGCGGGTGAATCATGCGTATGAGCAGCTGCTGAGAGACTTTCCCCATTCGCAGCACGCGATGAACGCCCATCTGCTGGTTGGCTTGGCTTTCCTGGACACGTTGAAGAATCCTTCCAAGGCAATCCGATATTTTGAGGCGGTACCGGATCCCCGTGACCGACAGGAAGAGGAGGAAAAAGCAGAATCGTCCGACGACACAGAGGGGGACACAAGCGCAGACGAACGCCGTTTGCAGGTGCGGGCGCAGTATTATGTCAATGCCCAGCTTCACCTTGTCAAATGCCACGTGTATTTAGAGCAAATGGCGAAAGCGGAACGTATTATCAGTGCACTCAAGGAGCGCTATCCCCAACAGAGCGACCGTATCGATGCAACGTTTGTCGCGATCAAGGCTGACGCAGAGAATCTGGAAAAAGAGCGTAAAGGCGTCAGAAAGCTACTCCGCCTCCTGCGGCAATAGCCGAAGCAATAGACGCGCTGCATAGCCCGCCTAGGATCGACAGGCAACTTTGGCCGGAACTCCCGCCTGCCAGGATCCCGCCCCAACAATTGGCTGACCGAGGCGAGAAAACGTATAATTTATTCTTGGTCTGTTATGATTTGATCATTATTCGCTGTTCAAGTCATGGTAGTTACAGTGTAGATGATAGATATCTCGAGGGAGAGTAAGGCATGAAGGCGCGTTCGAAATCAGAATGGAAAATGGCGATTCGGGAAGAAGCAAAACGATCGGTGAAAGGGCCCCGTAGCGATGTACATACTCGCGGCGGCTATTCCAAGCAGATAGAGACGGGCCTGAACGAACTTCGCACCAAAATGAGCGAGGCAGGCGATGGAAAAGCGAAGCGCATCAAGAGTGAACTGGGCTACCTTCTCAACAACTACGCTCCCCAGTACGATACGCGCATTGAACAACTTATCGACGAGTGGCGGCGGAGCGGCGACCCGGAATATGATCCCGCCATCCGCGTCAAACATAGAAAGGCCAGTCGAGCCCACATGCGGGACAGCGGGCGGCTCTAATTCTTGGCGTGTGTACATGACGAAACCGTTTTCATGCGCGAAAAGGGGAGCTTCCGCGGCTGCCGACAAAGCGCAACTCGCCACAAATTAGACACTTAGAACGCTCAGCGCCTCATGGTATGAAGTAGACCGACGGGCTCATGCCGTATAGGGGCATGCATGAAACCTCGTTGCCGGTTGCGGGGTCTAACTTGTGTAATCCCAATGAAGTGGGCGGAATGCAAAGGCACACGCAAGGAATTGACCTTACCGAGCCAAGGCTATACGATGTTTCCGTTTTGGAAAACTTCGCGAACTGCTCAGTATCTGAAGCACCGGGAACACGGTGCTGTCGCGTCTTGCGCGCTTTCGGCAGAGTGCTGCAGTCCCCTTTTTTGCGCATAGCCCTGCGGCGATTGGATAATGCGCTACGACCCATCCGCCTGCAGTGGAGGACCAATGCATAGTTACTCGAGAATTCTTATGCTGCTGCCCGCCGTGGCGCTGGTAAGCGCATGCAGCAACCCGTTCCAGCAAAACGCCAAGCCCAAAGCCGCCCAGGCAGCAGCGGAGCATACCGTCGACGAGATTGTCATTCCCGTCGAGGTGGAAACACCCACCCGAGGTGATATCTCGGCGTATTTCGAAACGACAACGCGCGTCGAGGCCGAGAACCAAGTGCAGGTAACGTCGGAAGGCGTTGGCGTCTGCGTTGCGGTGTTTGCCGATGAGGGCGACACCGTGAACAAAGGCGATATCCTCGCGGAATTGGACAAGGACGAGGCACAGGCCACCTTGCGCCAGGCCCAAGTCACCGAAAGCGAACGCAAAACGGCCTATGAAAGGGCAAAACGGGCGTACGAGGCGGGAATTCTGGCGGAGCAGGACCGAGACGCGGCGCAGTTTGCCTATGAAAATGCCGTGGCGAATCGGCGCCTCCAGGAGGTGCAGCTTGCAAACCTGACGATCCGCGCGCCGATAAGCGGGGTCGTAACGCACCGGCATATCCAGGAAGGTATGCTGGTCTCGACGGGAACGCCCGTTTTTACGATTGTGGATCCCTCTTCGTACCAACTGGTGATTAACCCTCCGGAAAAGCACCTGATGCGGCTCCGAAACGACCAAGTGGCGAGATTTACCGTGGATGCGATGCCCGGGAAGGAGTTCGATGCGCGGATTTCGCGCATTAACCCAAGCGTGGACCCAACAAGCGGTACGGTGAAGGTGGTGCTGAGTCTGGACAAAAAAGCACAGGACCATCTTCGCGAGTCGGCTTTTGTGCGGGTGCGCCTGGTGATGGAGACGCACGAAGACGCGTTGCTGGTCCCCAAAGATGCCGTGATCGAGGAAAACGCCCGCACGTACGTGTTTGTAGCCCGGCGCAAGGAACCCAGGCCCGAAAACGCAGAACCGGAAAAGACCGAAGGGCTGGCATCGCAAAACGAGACCGACGATCAAAGCGCGGAAACGACGGATACCACGGATGAGAGCACCCTCACACAAAAGCGAGAGGAAAAAGAACCCTACTGGGTGGCCGAACGCATCGAGGTAGAAACAGGTCTCGAAGACAGTCAGCATTCCGAGATTGTCAAGGGAATCGACGCAGAAGACCTGGTGGTAACGGTCGGACAGCACACCTGTATCCAGCACGGGTTTGACAACGGCCTGACCGCCCTGCTGGATACTGCTGCTGATCTGGAACGGTATGGAAGAGCCGTCTTTTCTAAGTAGGTTTAGTTCATACCTTTCGCTGATTC
>JAWODE010000707.1:0-12812 GCA_046483455.1 Candidatus Hydrogenedentota bacterium
GGTCTGTCCCTGCGTTTTTGATTCAGTTCCCCCCCATGTTCATAGTCCTTGGATGAGTCGCCGGCCGACGGTTCGCTGCCTCGCAAATTCTTATTTGCTCTCAAGTGGTTTCAGGCGTTCGCCGTAACGGGGGGCGGATTTTCCAATCCGCCATTTGCGTTGGTCCAAGACGTTTTTAATCGTAGAAAAGACGTTGCTCGGCAAGGCGTCATAGTGATGAGGTTTTTAAACAGACTGAGATGCCCATTTCCCTCATCGACGGCTGAGCCCAACACATCACGCTTCACTGCTTTGAAAAGTATCATTTCCTCCGGTGTGGGACCGGCGCCCTTGCCGGTCGGTATTACAAGGAGCGCGGCCGTATCCGTCCGCGGTGGTCTTAAGGACGGGCTGGACAGCCCGTCCTCCGTTGCCGGAGGGCCCAAGGGCACATGTGAAACGATCAGACCGCGCAGAGTTCGTCCGTGTCCGTCCGTGTGGCTCTACGTCGAAAATTCGTCTGGTGTGGGACCGGCGCCCTCGCCGGTCACTCTTACAAGGAGCGCGGACGTGTCCGTCCGCGGTGGTCTTAACGACGGGCAGGAATGCCCGTCCTCCGTTGCCGGAGCGTGGTTGGCGGCATTTCACGGTCTATGGTTGAGCCCCATGGCTCATGTTTCGCTGTCCCGATCGTTTTTCGCGTCTGCGATGCGCGCCCTGGTTTTTTCAATAAGTCCACGGACCGGGCGCGCACACATGGTTGGCGATAAGTCTAAAGGCGAGGTGCGTCGAGCCTTTTTATCCCTGTACATCGAGACGGCGCTTGTATTGCCTGGACAGATCGCGGAAAGCCCGTGCTTCGGGGAGAACATCGTCCGCACTGCGCGCCAGGAGATAGCGCTGTTCCGGTTCTTGACTGCCCGTATCGCATAGCTCATATCCCACGATGCCGGATTTCAGGATATTGGCGGTCATCGTGAGAAAATGTTCCCGCGCTGCCGGACTAAGTTCGTCGAGAGCCCCGAAAATGTTGCGGCGTTCGCTCGAAAGGTCCAGCAGTTGGTCTACTGCTTCGTACACCGGCACTTCTAGCGCTGCTTCCGGCAGACGCGCCTTTTCCTGCGCAACCCGCCACGCGCAGACCGAATTCACTGAAGGAATCATGGCTCTCACGGCCTCCTGCACTCCGTTTATCGGCGAAGCGCGACGCGGTCTTGAGCACGCGGCGCAGATGGATTGTAACGACGGACGGTATGGCGCGGCGAGGCAGGCGCCGGATGGCGTTCCGGGGGTGGATTGGTACCTTGCGTGCTCCGTCGTGCTGTTTCCGCCGGCAGCTGCAAGGCCTCCAACTCCTATTCCTGGCGCGCCTCCCTCGCTCTGCTTCTTAGCCGCCCACGCGATACCGGTAATTCCACCGTCGGTTGGGGGCGCTGTCGCCGTTGACGCCGAGTTCGGAGACGCCGCCGAAGCCCTGGATGTTGTCGGCCCAGTGGAAGTCGAAGGCGGGGACGCCGTCGGCTTTGCCCACGAGCGCACACGGCAAAGCGAGTTCCATGCCGTTGCCGTTGACGCGGTATTCCGCCGTGCCGACGGTTTCCCACGACCCGTCACGCCAGGTTTTTACGGTGGTCTTCTTGTCATTGATGACTTCGAGATTCACGATGTAGTCGTAGCCAAGCCATCCGGTGTCGGCATCCTGATCGGCGTCGAGCAGGAGCAGCATCCAATGGGGATCGGTGTGCGGTGTGATGGGATCCGATGTCTGCACAAAGAAAAAGAGATGCGCGTCATCATGGGTGGCTTTGGAAATCACGAAGTCGTTCCTACCGGTATCGTTGCGGTAGACCAGGTCGCCATAGCCGGGAAAATCGCGGTGCGTCACGTCGCCGATGGTGTCCCGGAATTCCGGCTCAACGGTTTCCCACTCCTCGAAATCGCCGTCGATGTGAATGTTATGCGGGCCGTTCGCCTTGGTGAGCGGCCGCACACCTTTGAACCGGCGCACCCAGCTCGCGAGTTGGTAATAGTAGTTGTCGGTGTGACCGCCGCGCATGGGTTCGCAGTCGCGGCTGTATTCCTGCGTATACTGGTCCACGAACAATCCGCCGGGGAAATAACAGTCCTCGTCGGTGTACTTGCTCCACTCCGTGTAGCGTCCGGCGATCCATTCGTTCCAGCCGGTGACAAAGATGAACTTCGGATTCACCTCGATAGCGCGCCGCCATTGCTCCTCGAAATTAAGGCCCAGATTGACCGCGCCCTCGCGCGTGTCCTTCGCGCCGTTGTGCCAACTGCGCCCCATGGCGCCGGCTTTGTGGGCCATAGGCGCGGGACCGGGCGTGTCCGGGAGCGCATTCTGGGCCACGCCTACGCTCATTTGCTCCGCCTCGCCTGCGCTGTTACGGAACACGTGCTGCGGATGGACCTCGAGCCAGCTCCACTGGTCCGGGCCGCTTGGCCCGAGCCAGTAGTCGGGCATGGGACGGCGGAACGTAAAGAAATCGAGCATCTCCTCGTTTTTGACGAAGTCTTTGTTGGCGAGAATCAGCGGTTTGCCGTCCCATTTGAACCAGAGGTCGCGCCAGAGGCCCGGCTTGTAGAGGTCGTTCCAGAGGCGCTTAATAACCTCGGTGGGGGCCCAGAACGGCGTGATGAAGGCGATCGAGGGCGTGCGGTTGCCTTCCTTGCGCATGGCCGTGTATTCGCGGCACAGCGCCTCGTATTCGTCCTTCCAGGTCCACGGCGGGTTCGTGGTGTCAAACAGGACGACATCGATGCCCGCATCGGCGAGCATGCTTGCGTGTTTCCGGATGACGAAGGGGTCTGTCATGATGTAGTAACCCAATTCCGGTTCGCCCCAGTGATGCGGCGCGCGGTTGTCTGGCCATTCCACGACACCATTTTTGGCCGTGGCGATGAGCTTCGTGTTGTCGTTGGGACCGCCTCGGTTCGGCGTGTGCCACGTCCAGTAGAAAATGCCGACCCACTTGTCGGATTTTACGGGGCCCGCCTCGGCGATGGCCGGCGCTTCTCGCCCCAGCGCGTCGGTCGCCACCCATGTGTCGGCGAAGGTGTCCGCGTCCGTATAGGGTGTTTCCGCGAACTCCGCGCCGGAAACCGAAGTGCAAACACACGCGACAGCCGAAAAAACCACGGCAATCCGCGCGCATACTTGCTTCAACGTCGCCCCGTAGGCCATCAATGAGTCCTCCAGATGCCGGGAAAGCCGGTTCCGCAAACGTGAACATATCCGAGCGACAGTATGCCACCTGATCGTACCCGGGAAGCAAGGGCATGTTTGGGATTTATACATCCGAAGCGCCAACGGCGCGTCGACATACCAGCCCGCCTGAAGGGCAGGGTACATGCATTCCTATACATCCCCGGTCTGAAGGACCGGCACATCGCGGGCTTTTCCGTCACCCCTGCGAAAGCAGGGGTCCAGTGACCGTACACAGGACATTTTCCCCCAGCCCTCTGGATTCCTGCTTCCGCAGGAATGACGATAGGACTCGGGTCTGCTGTATGCGCATATTACGGGCCTTCAGCCCGTTTTCTTGTAGTGATCCCGTTTTCCTGGGCCTTCAGCCCAGGCTTATGTTCTCGCGCCGTTGGCGCTCCAGACAGGAGGGCAACCGTGGATGCCCGAGCAGTTCCGTTTCCAACGGCACCGGCATTGCCCATGTTTCCTCGAGTTATCCAGCGATTTCGGACTTTGATGCCTCGAGAGAGTCGTGATGCTATACTGCTCGCTGGCACGGTTTTATATGGTTTTTGGGGATGATACCAAGATTGTGGCGGATATTCAGGTCAACAAGCATGACACGGAAGCGCGCAAGGGTCGCAAAGTCCGCGCGTCGGCGTCGCGGAACACGCATGCCGTCGTTTATGACCTGTTGCGCAGTGTTCTTTCTTCCGGCGTGGTGCTCGATATTCCGTCGGGCACGGGGGCGTTTGAACGCTATCTGGCCGAGAGTCCTTTCGAGGCCGTATGCGCGGACATTCAGGACCTCGGGGTCATCGAGCCCGAAAAGTTTCGCCGGGCCGACATGAACGAGCGCCTCCCTTTTGACGACGGCGTTTTCGATGCCGTGGTTTCGATAGAAGGCATCGAACACATCGAACGCCCCTTTGATTTTATCCGTGAATGCCGCCGGGTGCTCACGTCCGGCGGCTATTTGTTTCTCACGACGCCGAATATCTCGGCATTGCGTTCACGATGGCGATGGTTTCTGACGGGTTTCCATAACAAATGCAAGTACCCATTGGACGAAAAGCATCCGGCTGCGCGGCATCATATCAACATGCTGTCGTTTCCCGAGCTCCGCTACATGCTTCATACCAACGGATTCCGCATCGAGCGCATTGCCACCAATCGAATCAAGGCGGCCAGTTGGCTGTATTTGCCTTTGAGTCCCCTTCAGTACCTCGTAAGCCGGATGGTCTTTCGCCGCGGAATTAAAAACCCCGAGCACGGCCGTATCACGGGCGAGACTATACGCCAGATGATGTCGAAACCGGTCCTGTTCGGCGAGTCGCTTATCCTGGTGGCCCGGGTCTCCGAGAACGTTCATCGGCTAGACGGACCCGAAAGCAACCGGCCGGTTTGCTGAAGGTCTTGTTGACACTGCCTCGAAAATTCGTCCGGTGTGGGACCGGCGCCCACGCCGGTCACTATGACAACGAGCGCGGACGTACCCGTCCGCGCTCGTCTTATGGACGGGCTGGACAGCCCGTCCTCCGTTGCCGGAGCCTCGTTGGCACCATTTTCATGGTCTACGGGTGAACCCCATGGCTCATGGTACGCTGTCCCTTTCGTTTTCTTGACGCGGGCCGGGTGAAAGCGCCACAATCATGGGCTATGTGGCCCGATGCGCGGGGCCGCGCAAGGGGGCTTCACCCATCATGAGGAGGATATTCGCATGACAGCCAAATTGTCTCGCCGTAAGTTTCTGTCACGGACGGCCGCTGTTGTGGCGGCGCCGTACATCATACCCGCGTCGGCCCTGGGTCTCGAGGGCACGACGCCTCCTTCGGAACGAATCGTCGTCGGCTGTATTGGTATTCGGGGCCGTGGTCTTCACGATTTGCGCTGGATGATTAAGAATCCGGACGTCCAAGTCGTCGCGATTTGCGATCTGCAGAAGAAGCAGCGCGAAGGGGTCAAAGGCTTTATTGACAAACATTACGGCAATACGGACTGTGCTATGTACCGCGATTTGCGCGAGTTTCTTCCGGCGCGCCCCGATATCGACGCGGTACTGATTGCCACGGGCGACCGGTGGCATGCCCAGGCAGCGGTCCGCGCCATGCGCGAGGGCAAGGATGTGTACTCCGAGAAGCCGTCGTGCATGACTATCGCTGAAGGCCGGGCGGTTGTCGAGACGGCCGCACGGTACGGCCGGGTGTACCAGACCGGTACCCAGCGGCTGAGTGAAGCCAACCACGTGTTTGCCATCGAGATGGCGCGTACGGGACGCTTGGGCACGGTCGATGTCGCTTACGCTCATATCGCGCCGTGGGATAGCGCCAAGATGCCCCGCGAATGGAAAGAGGCCCAGCCGGAACCGCCCAAAGACGTAGTGGACTGGGACATCTGGCTCGGTCCGTGTCCGTGGCGGCCGTACAACGAGGAATACGTGCGCGGCGGCTGGCGCGGCGACTACGATTTCCACACGAGCTGCATCGGCGAGTGGGGCGCGCACACCTTCGCGCAAGCGCAGATGGGCCTCGGTCTTGGCGAAAGCTCCCCGGTGAAATACAACTATGTCGATAACGATTCCGGTGACGGCATGGTCTGCGAGTTCGCCACAGGCCAGAAGATGGTCTTGTCGCGCGGCGACAAGTATTGGTATGGGTCATGCGGCGAGCGGTTCGACGGAGAACGCGGCTGGGCCGCCGCCGCGGACGGCTATTCGGCCCCCGAAGTCTCGTCGCCCGAGTTGTTGCGTCAATTCGACGAAGTCATCGGCGAATACGTGGTTCGTACGGGCCGTTCCCTCGACCACATGCGCAACTTCCTCGATTGCGTTAAGTCGCGCGAGGAAGCGGTGGCCAATGCGAGAGTCATGCACCATTCGATGTGCACCGTCCACGCGGCCAATATCTGCATGTGGCTTGAACGCGACCTCGAGTTCGATCCCGCGACCGAGACTTTTGTTAACGACGATGAAGCGAACCGCATGCGTTCGCGTGCCCAGCGGGAGCCTTGGGTGATATGAAAAAAGATATAAAAAGAGGAGCACACGGAACCATGCGGAACGCTACGTTAAAATTCGCATTGGCGGGGGTCCTGATTCTGAGCGTCGCTGTGACGGTGCTTGCGCAGGAAACCGACCCCATCGCCGTATTGAAATCCGACGCCGATCTCAAGGCGAAGCAAGACGCCTGCATCGCGCTTTCGAAACGGGGAGATCTCGAGGCGGTCCCCGTATTGGAAGGACTGTTGCTTGATGCGAAATTGTCGCACATGGCGCGATACGCCCTCGAGCCCATGCCGTTTCCCGAAGCCGGAGAAGCCTTGCGCCGGGCCTTGGCGAAATCAAGCGGTAAGATCAAAGTGGGTCTGATGAATTCCCTGGCGAACCGGGGCGACACCGAGATCGTGCCGACCCTCATCGCCGCTCTCGACGACGAAAATACGCTGGTGGTGCAGGAAGCGGCACGGTGTCTGGGCGTCCTCGCCACGCCCGAGTGCGCCAAGGCTTTGACGGACGCTCTTGCCGAGGCCGGCGGGCCGTCGGTCAATCGCCATGCCATTTGCGACGGTGTCCTCCGATGCGCCGAAAACTACGCCGCCCAGGGGAAAAAAGCGGAAGCGATCGCGCTGTATGATCTCCTCCTGCTCGAAGTGCCCGACGCCGTCCACGAAGTGCGAACCGCTGCATTACGCGGCGCCGTGATGGCGCGCGGACCGCGGGACGGCCTGGCTATTCTAATGAAGGGCGTTCGCGCGCAAGATGAGGCGCTTTTCGTTGGGGCGTTGCGCACGGCGCGCGAAATGGATGGTGGCGATGCGATGACGGCCGTCTTGGCCGAGGCATTGCCCGAGCTGTCCGATGAACACAAGATTCGGCTCATGCAGACCCTGGGCCACCGGGGTGGCTTGGCAGCCGGTCCGACGGTGCTGGCGGAAGCGAAAGCCGGCAGCGAGGAAGTGCGCGTAGCGGCGGTCAATATGCTGGCGCGCATCGGCTATGAACCCGCGCTCGAGCTGTTTGCGCAGCTTATCGTCGGCGAGGACAATGCCCTCACAAAAGCCGCTCGCGATGCCCTGGCGTATTTCCCCACGGAGGCAGGCGACGAGATGCTAATCGCGATTGCCACGAACGACCCCCAGCCAAAGTCCCGGCGCATTGCAGTTGAACTGATCGGTCGAGGGGGACTGGATGAACCGGTCGGGCAGTTGATGAAAACCGTTGAGAACGATGCGGATGAAAGTGTACGCCTTGCGGCGTTGAACGCCCTTGAAAACGTCGCCGGGATTCCCCAGATACCGCGGCTGCTTGCCATTCTTCGCGAAGCTACGTCTCCGGAGCAACTAGAAGCGGCGGAGAATACCTTGCGGGCTGTTGTGGACCGTGAACGAAGGCCCACGAGCGCCGGTGTCGTGATTCAGAAGGCTTTGTACGGCGATTTGCCGGGCGGGGCGTCGAAAGACGTGACGGCCAAAGTGGCTCAAATGGTCGAGTCGGGCGCCATGGCCATTGGGGCGTCCAATGGAAATTTCGGCGGCGACCCCGCGCCGAATATTGTGAAGCAGTTGCGGATCGACTACACGGTGAACGGCGTCGAGCACAGCAAGGTGGTGCGCGAGGGCCAAACGTTGAATCTGACCGCCATGTCAATTCCTCCGGCGATTGTAGACGCATTTGTCGAGGCCTTTGAACAGGCAAAAACCGATTCTCCGCGGACCGCGTTGGCGTTATTGCGTCTCATGACGGCGACGGGAAGCCCGAAGGCGCTCGAGACCGTTCGTGCCGCGGCGGTCGAGGGCGAAGGGGAAATCGGACATGCGGCGGAACGCCTGTTGTGCGACTGGCCCACCCCCGATGCGATCCCCGTAGTCATGGAGATGGCGAAACGTGCTGATGATAATACCCTGAAGGTACTGGCGTTGCGCGGCGCCGTCCGGATGCTGAAGGAAAGCGAAGCGGAACCCTCTGAGCGGCTCGAACAACTCGAGGTACTTACGACCGTGGCCTCGAATGTCGAGGAGAAGAAGCAGGTATTAAGTGGCCTCGCCGTGACACCTACCGTCGAGGCGCTCGAAATGGCCTTCGAGCAATTTGCTGACGAAGCCGTGCGCGCCGAAGCCGTGCAGGCTGCCATCGCTATCGCCGAACGCCTCGGCGGTTCCGCGAGGGAAGAGTCCATCTTCAATGGCAAAGACCTGACCGGCTGGTCGTCGACCGAGGATTACTGGCGGGTCGAAGACGGCGCCATCGTCGGCAGCAGTTCGGAACAGATTCCGGATACGAACTATCTCTGGTCGGATGTCGAGGCCGGTGATTTTTACTTTGCTGCCGAGGTTATGCTCGAACCGCCCACGGCGAACTCGGGTATCCAATTCCGGTCGAAGAAGATTGACGAAGCCGGACACGCCCTCGGCTACCAATTCGATGTGGGTCAAAACGTCTGGGGCCGCCTGTATCATCAGGGAGGTCGCGGCAAGCTCGATTGGAACGGCCGGGCCGAAGAAGCCGTGAAGCCGGGCGAATGGAACCGTGTCGAAATCCTCGCCGTAGGCCCAGCCATTTGGACCGCTATCAACGGCAAGCTTGGCGTCGCGTGCCTCGATTTAGGTACCGACGAGCTGACCGGAAAATTCGCGTTCCAAATTCATACCGGTCCTCCGCAAACGCACCGGTACCGCAATCTGGAGCTCGTCCACAATCCGAAGATCGAGATGGGCGAACTCAAAGCCGATGTTTTGATCCCCGAACTCACGATCCCTGAATAGACCAAGTTAGACGAGTATCCGGCGCCGCTGGCCAACGTTGCCGGCGGCGCCATTTTGGTTTTGTTGGAGAGAAACAGGCTCATGACCGTGGAAGGGCATCGCTGCGGGGACGCGTTCTTACCGTATGGCCTCGGCGATGGCCTGTAGCTGGGCAAGGTGCGGAGTGTAGACCGTCCCATCCTCACTGATCGCAACCTCGATGCTCACGACGCCGCCTTGAGTGTTGACTGTCCGAATGTAGTCGATCATGTGGTCGTTGGAATGTTGGGGACCGTCGGCTTTGGCCCAGCGGCTCCCGAGATGCGCGAGGATGTGCCAGAGCATATCCTTAGGGGCAGGGTACTGTTGTGGCAGCACGGTGAAGGAGTTCTGTTCGCCCGCCGTATAATCCTGTTCCTTCGTAAGACGAGAAAACGCTTTTTCGAGGTTGGTCCCGGGGTTGAACGCGAGGAGCGCGTCGGGATTGCCCGCGCGGCATGCCGCGGCCCACGTTGACCAGTTGTTGGGCTTGTCGAGGTTGTCCCACCCGGCGGTGTTGTAGGAGCCATCGAACCACCAGCCGTGCACGTTCTTGCCGTACCGCAACGACCATTCGCGGATGACCTCCGACCAGCGTTTCGTGAATTCCTGCGGGGCGGGCAATTGCTCGTGTACGTCGCCGAGTTTTGTCATGGCGTTTTCATCGCGCTGGGGGGCGCGCGAAGGGAGGTACAGCATGAGGCGGATGTTGTGTTTGCCCAAGGCCTTGATCAGGTCCAAGGGGAGATCGCGCTTGGAACAGCGATCGCCGGGTTCGTAGTCACAATAATTGCTGTAGGTGGCGTTGGGCGAACAATAGTAGCCGCTGTTTTGTCCCAAGGTTACGATGACGTAGGCCGCACCGGCCTCCTTCATCTGTTGGGCAAAAGCTTCTGCATCGAATGCCTCGACCTTGGCGTTCCAGTCCTCGCCACCGCCGAGGAAATGAATGAAGACGCCGTACTTGGCCTCGGAAAACCATGAATCACGGGCTTCCGCTTGCCCTGCGCCGCACCAAACCGCCAATGCCATCGTCACCCCTGCCATCACACGCATAGGTTTGCCTCCCGGTTAAAACATTCCCCCATTATCGGCATGAGGATGAGCTGCGTCCACTTCGTCAAAGAGACATGTAAGCGCAATTTGATAATGTCCGCCCTGCGCAAAGTAGAAATGTCCTCTTTTCTTGGGTTCGCGCCGGGGGCCGGTGCGAGACGGAAGAGGGGGCGGGTCCCACCGTGATTCCTGCGCACGCAGAAATCTAGGCGCTACGGCGGGCGTATCCCCTCCGTCATTCCTGCGCAAGCAGGAATCCAGAGGGCTTGCGAAAGACGCCCTGTAGACGCACACTAGACCCCTGCTTTCGCAGGGGTGACGGGAGAGTAGGGGGCACGGGACAGGCGGGCAATAAACAAGGAAGGTGGGCCTGTTGAAAAAATCCTTAAACCATTGGGATTGAGCGAAAAGCAGGAACGAACCCAGCGGGTTGCGCAGCAAACCGAGGTCTGTCCCGGCCGCCTTTCGTGCCTTCGATAGACGGCCCGGGTTTTTCAATAGCTTGATGGTAACCATTTTAAAAACACCGCGTCCAACATCGATTTCCGTTTCCGTCCCTTCTCGCTCATCTCCAAATGTCCTAATATTGCGCCCCCCTAGTGGGAAGCTAAATGAGATGACATTTCTAATGTGGACGCAAGAGGACATTATCACTGTGGTTTGACAGGCTCGATAGCTCGATAGCTCCATTGCCCAAAACAGGCATTTCATCTTCCGTTCTCGATGTGCTAAGCTAGGAATCACGCATGCGCACTGATGGGCCGCTGGGACCGCCTGGCGGAAGGAAGGAGAGACGGATGCCTGAATTCTTTCCCGAAGTGAAAAAGCCAATCAAGTACGAAGGGCCTAAATCGCGGAAGGCTCTCGCGTTCAAGCATTACAATCCCAAAAAGAAAATCCTCGGCAAAACCATGGCCGAACATTTGCGGTTTTCGGTGTGTTACTGGCACACCTTCAAGGGGTTGGGGAGCGACCCGTTCGGGCCGGGAACGATGCTCCGCGACTATAACAAGCCCTCGGACCCGATGGAACAGGCCAAAGCCACCATGCACGCGGCTTTCGAGTTCTTCACGAAGCTGGGGGTCGACTATTGGTGCTTTCACGACCACGATATCGCTCCCGAAGGGGACACCCTCGCCGAAAGCAACAAGAACCTCGACAAGATGGTCAAGCTCGCCAAGAAACTCCAGCGGCAAACCGGCATGAAGTTGTTGTGGGGTACGAGCAACCTCTTCGCGAACCGCCGTTTCATGGCCGGCGCCGCCACGAATCCCTCGCCCGAAATCTACGCGTATGCCGCAAGCAAAGTGAAGAAAGCCCTCGAGATCACCAAAGCGCTCCGCGGCGCGGGGTATGTGTTCTGGGGCGGCCGCGAGGGCTATGAAACACTGCTGAACACCGACATGAAACGCGAACTCGACCATCTCGGCCGGTTTCTGAGTCAAGCCGTCGAATACAAGGAAAAGATCGGGTTCAAAGGGCAGTTTTACATCGAGCCGAAACCCAAGGAACCCACGAAACACCAGTACGATTTTGACGCGGCCGCGTGCCATGCCTTTTTGCAGAAATACGACCTCGTCGACCATTTCAAACTCAACATCGAGTCGAACCACGCCACCCTGGCGGGGCATACCTTCATCCACGAACTCGAATATGCCGCCGCCAACGGCATCCTCGGCTCGGTCGACGCCAACCGCGGCGACCTCCTCCTCGGATGGGACACCGACCAGTTTCCTACCGACATCCGCGAGTGCACGCTCGCCATGTATATCATTCTGCGCGCCGGCGGATTCAAAACGGGCGGATTCAATTTCGACGCGAAGATACGGCGGCAATCCATCGATACGATCGACCTTTTTCATGCGCATATCGGGGCGATGGACGCGCTTGCGCGCGGCCTCGCGAACGCTGCCGCCCTCCTCAAGAGCAAGAAACTCGAGAACTTCATCGAGAAACGCTACGCTGGATGGAACAAGAGCCTCGGAGCAAAAATCGAAGCCGGAGAACTCGATTTCGAAGACCTCGAAGCCTATACCCTGAAGCATGGCGAGCCGAAAGTTCAAAGCGGCCGCCAGGAAATGCTCGAGAATATCGTGAACGACTACCTGTAACACCGGCCGGATTCGGCTGTGTTTCGGCGGGGAGTCCCGGGGGAGAGGACTCCCCGCCCCGTATTTAGATGCGTTCATGAATACAGAAAACCCGGACGTGTGGACTCTTGAAAGCTCTGCGTTCCTGTCACCCTGCCCCCTCCGGTCTCTCCCGTGAAAGCAGGGGGCCAGTCCGCGTGCGGCTGCGGAGCAACGAACAAAGAGCGTTTCACACGGCGCCTCTCGCAAGCCCTCTGGATTCCTGCTTACGCAGGAATGACGATGGAAACCGCGCCTGCGATACACAACCCGCGTTTTTCAACAACTCCTGCCTCGAAAATTCAAAAACCGGGACTGTACCAAGTGAGCGACGAAGGAGCGAGACGGGACTGTACCAAGGTTTTTGAACAAGTCGCCCCCTCATTTTCATCGTCTACGGGTGAGCCCAAGGGCTCATGGTTCGCTGCCTGCCTCGAAAATTTCTCCGGTGTGGGACCGCCGCCCCCGGCGGTCAGTATTACAAGGAGCGCGGACGTGTCCGTCCGCGGTGGTCTTATCGACGGGCAGGAATGCCCGTCCTCCGTTGCCGGAGCGTGGTTGGCGGCATTTTCATGGTCTACGGGTGAGCCAAATGGCTCATGGTTCGCTGCCTCGAAAATTCTTGTTTTCTCCGGTGTGGGACCGGCGCTCTCGCCGGTCAGTAT
>JAWODE010000719.1:0-4512 GCA_046483455.1 Candidatus Hydrogenedentota bacterium
GTGAACTTTTCGGTCGCCGGCGTCATGCCGCTGGTCCGGGTCCGCAGCCGCCTCTTCGGCGACTACCTCATGAGCATGCCGTTCCTCTGCTGTTGCGGCGGTGGCTGCGGTTGATGCTGCTGAGGCGGATGTTGGTACTGTTGTTGTGGTCGGCGGGTCAACGGGGGCCGTGACAGCTGCCGTCGAGGCGGCCGAAGACGGCGCGAGGGTGTTTCTCGCGGCTCCGCGCCCGTATCTTGGCGAGGATATTTGCGGCACGTACCGTCTCTGGCTTGAACCGGGCGAGGAACCCGAATCTGAGCTTGCGAAAGCCATGTTCGCGGAACCGCCGGAAGTGGCGCCCATCGGCGATATGCTCGAGTTTACTTACGAAGCCAGCAGGCCCTCGCACGAACAGCACAAAGACACCACGCCCCCGCGGATGCTCAACGACGGCAAGTGGCACAGTGCGTATGATCAGAGCGTGCAGTATAACGGCGACGTGATCGTTACGGCCGACCTCGGCAAAGCGTCCGAAATCGGCAAAGTGCATGTCCTGGCGTATCAACGCAATGGGGACATCGAACTGCGCGATGCGACCATCGCTATCAGTGACAACGGTACGGATTGGCGCGAGATAGGCACCGTAGAGAACGAGAAGCTCGGCTTGGGCACTTACATCGACTCGTCTTTTGTTCTCACGCAAGAGGTCGATGCCACAGCGCGGTATGTACGGGTAACGGCGCGGAAGACGCCCGATGTCGAGCGGCTTTTGCTGGCCGAGATCGTGGTTGAGCCGCCCGTAGAGGACGATAAAGCGGAGTCCGTCCATCGCCTGCCGCCGCCTCCGATGCAGGTGAAGCATACACTCGATAAAGCACTCCTTGATGCGGGCGTCGAGTTCCTGTTTGGTTGTTATCCTACCGATATTCTCCGTGATAATGATGGCGAACTTGCGGGTATCGTGATGGCGAACCGGGCGGGGCGTCAGGCCGTGCTTGCCAAAGTGATTGTCGACGCGACACCGCGTGCCACGGTCGCGCGAATGGCGGGGGCGGCGTTTTCGGATTACCCCTCCGGAAAGCATCCATTCACACGCATTGTGGTAGGCGGTGAACAGCCGGTCGAGGGTCCTGCAAAGGCCGAGTCCATGCCTTCGCGTGTGCAAAACGTGCAGGCGGCCGGGGGCACTTCCCCGCAGTACGATGCGTTTGCTTATGCTCTCGATATTGACATGGCGGACGCGTCGTATGCGTCGTTTGCCGCCGCGGAAAACCTGCTGCGCGATGTTTCGTACGCCAAGGGCCAGGTGGCGGCGTCGGATATGCCGTTCCAGGTTCCGCCGGACAATATCCGCGGCAAAGCGTCCCTTGACGGTGACTGGCCGGGAGCCGAGACCGTCGAGCTGGATGTATTTCGGCCGGCGAATATCGATCATCTCTACGTTTTTGGTGGATGTGCGGATGTTTCGCGTGATGCCGCCGCGAAATTGCTTCGTCCTCTAGCCTACATGGATATGGGAAGGCGCATTGGCCGCGCTGCTGTCGAGGAAGCCGATATCCAACCCCGACTCAAGATCGTTTGTTTGGGGGACAGTATCACCGCACGAGAGTATCCGGCGCGTTTGGAAGCCCGGTTAGGAAACTACGATGTGATCAACGCCGGTGTCGGCGGTAACACGGCGGCCCAGGGCCTCGAGCGCCTCGACACCGATGTGCTCGTTCATGACCCTGCGGCTGTGATTGTTTTGTTTGGCACCAACGACAGCGTAATGACCTCCGCAGGCACCTACCGGACGCCTCTGGACGCCTACGAAGAAACGATGCGGGAGATCGTGAACCGCTGCCGGGATGCCG
Source organism: Candidatus Hydrogenedentota bacterium (assembly GCA_046483455.1). Taxonomy (GTDB): domain Bacteria; phylum Hydrogenedentota; class Hydrogenedentia; order Hydrogenedentales; family SLHB01; genus UBA2224. Next base: position 1,836 of record JAWODE010000719.1, read on the forward strand.
GGGCGAAGGTTATTGTGTGCACTCTGCCGCCCATCGTGCCGGAACCATATTTCGCCCGGCATCCAAAAGAATACTACGACGCGGAAGGCGGGCTCGAAGCGGTCCTGTCTCGATACCGGGATGCCGCAAAACGTGTCGCACAGGATACGGGCGCGGCGCTGGCGGATATCAATGAGGCGTTGGCGGAGGATGCCGTGGCGATGTTCCCCGACGGCGTGCACCCCTCCGCCGCGGGCGAGCGGCGTATGGCGGCGTTGCTTGCCGATATCATACGCGCAACCCTCGGCGACGCCGATCCCGACCGAAGGCTGACTCCGCCCGCCTACGTACCGGGAGACGCCACAGACGCGAAGGAAGCAGGCGAGGTGCGTGAATTCCTTACGGGCGTTCGACCTACTCAGGACGGCCTGCCTACAATCCCCGCGGAAGCGACCGCGCTGCCGGTTCTTGCTGAATACGACGTCGTGGTGATCGGCGGCGGCACAGGCGGCGCTCCGGCGGGCATTTCGGCGGCGCGGCAGGGCGCGAAAACACTGGTGGTCGAGTACCTCCATGGACTCGGGGGTGTCAGCACCCTCGGTCTCATTGGCAAGTATTACTGGGGCCATCGGGAAGGATTCACCGCGGAAATTGACAAGGCCATGGAAGAGCTTGGTGTGAAAAGAGGCAGTAGAGGGTGGGATGTCGAGGCTCGCATGGAATGGCTCCGTCGCGAATTGCGTGACGCCGGCGCCGATATCTGGTTCCGCTGTCTCGGCTGCGGCGCGCTGGTCGAGAATGACACGGTAAAAGGCGCGGTGGTCACGACCCCATTTGGACGGGGCGTTGTGCTGGCGGACGTAGTGATCGATTCCACGGGCAATGCCGATATCGCGGTAGCGGGAGGTGCGCAAAGCATCTACACCGATGGCTCGCATGTGGCGGTGCAGGGGACCGGTATGCCGCCCCGCAATCTTGGCGCCAATTACACCAATACCGATTACACCATGACGAACGAGGCCGACATGTTGGACATGTGGCGCACCTTTGTCGTCGCGAAAGAAAAATACGAGTCCGCTTTTGACCTCGCCCAGGTGATTGACACCCGCGAGCGGCGGCGTGTCGTGGGCGATTTCGTGATCTCGCCACTCGACCTCTACAACGGCCGTACGTACCCGGACAGCATCGGATACTCGTACAGTAACTTCGATTCGCACGGTTTTACGGTGCATCCACTCTTCACGCTGAATCCTCCCGATAAGACCGGCGTAGGGGGGTATACGCCCTACCGGGCACTTTTGCCGAAGGGGTATGAGGGTATGTTGGTTACCGGCCTGGGCATTAGTGCGCACCGCGACGCCATGCCCATTCTGCGCATGCAACCGGATATTCAGAACCAGGGGTACGCGGCGGGTGCAGCCGCGGCCATGGCGTCCGAAGCGGACGTAGCCTTGCGCGAGATCGACCTAAAAGCCTTGCAGCGCCACCTTGTTGAGAAAGGGTGCGTTCCCGAGAACGTATTGACGGATACCGATTCCTATCCCTACAGCGAGGCTCAAGTACGGCAAGCGGCGGCGAGTGTCGTGAACGATTTTGAGGGACTGGGCGTGATTCTAGCGCAACCGGAGGAGGCAAAGCCGTTTCTGCGGTCGGCGTATGAATTGGCCGCCAACGCCGACGACCGTCTCACCTATGCCCATATCTTAGGGATGCTCGGCGACAATATGGGCATTACGACCCTGCTCGAGGCCATTGATAACCGTGACTGGGACGAAGGCTGGAATTTCACCGGCATGGGGCAATTTGGCGGCAGTGTGAGCCCGGTAGACAGCCTCGTCATCGCCGCCGGCAACACCGGTGATGAACGCGCGGTCGAACCAATCCTGCGTAAACTTAAAGCATTGGGGCCTGACAGCGCCTTTTCGCACCACCGGGCGGTGGCTATTGCGCTCGAGTCATTAAAAGCGCCGGAAGCCGCCGAAGCTTTGACTGAGCTGCTGCGGACACCCGGAATGATGGGTCACGCGGCTACCTACATTGAAGATGCAAAGAGTCAGACGCAATTCCCGGACCCTAACTTGTCTCGGAATCTTTCCTTGCGGGAACTGATCCTGGCGCGGGCGTTGTACCGTTGCGGCGACCACGAGGGTCTGGGCGAACGCATCCTACTGGAATACGCAGAGGACCTTCGCGGTCACCATGCCCGCCATGCCATGGCGGTCCTGAAGGAATAGCTCCCCAGTTCCGGAAGGGAGCGTCGAGCTTTTGTGGGCCTCTACAAGGCTTTATGTACGAGCGTGATTCCTCGGGCGCTGCTCCAGGCTATTTCAGCTTGCGCTGTCGGGGTGGACAAATGCTCGAATACAACCGTTTGTTTCTGCTGTGTTGAAAGCAACTTTGCATAGAGAACGGCAACGAACTCCCATAATTAGGACCCCATAGGTTATATCGACCCGCCGCGTTTCATTGTCTTCATCCGTCCTCGGTCTTATCTCTGCATAGGCGTACCCTTCGTTTGCGTAAATACTCCGAAGTGCCAGAACGTCCTGACGGACCACTTCCCGATTAAACGCCTTTTCCTCGTGAATCCGAACTTTCTTCAAGAGCGCATCAACCGGTTTTACCAGATCCCCTTCAATGGCAACCGCACCGACATCGTACTTGAGACCTTCATCGATCTCAATCGTAATTGCGAGGC
>JAWODE010000034.1:0-4259 GCA_046483455.1 Candidatus Hydrogenedentota bacterium
GGCCCTTCTGAATGCAACAAGCGATTTGGCGGTTCTTATTGATAAGGAAGGCAGGATTCTGGCGGTGAACGAGCATTTTGCCGGCCTGTTTGAGAGAACCCCGGCAGAGCTGGAGGGGCAAAACATCCTGGAGCTGATGTATGACGAAGTGGACGAAGTGGTGGAAGAACGGCGGAAGAAATGTTTGGAAGTGTTTGAAACCGGCCGGCCGATCCGCTTCAGCGACGAGCGCAACGGGCGCCATTTCGAGCATTGTTTCTATCCGGTGGGGAATGAAGAAGGGGCGATTACCCAGTTGGCTCTTTACTCACGCGATATAACGGAAACGGTACGGAAAGAGGAAGAGCGTATCCGGTTGGGTATCGCCATCGAACAGGCTGCAGATTCGGTGATTGTAACCGATCCCGAGGGTATCGTGGAGTATGTCAATCCGGGGTTCGAGCGTAATACAGGATATTCCCGCGAAGAGGTCATCGGCGGGGGTACGCGGTTTTTGAGATCGAAGGAGCATACGGAGGCCTTTTATGCGTCCATCGAGCAAACGATCTCGCGTGGCGCTGTATGGTCCGGGCGGTTGGTAAGCTGCCGCAAGGACGGCGTCTTGTTTGAATCCGACACGACGGTGTCGCCGGTGCACAACGAGGCGGGGGCAATTATCAATTACGTATGGCTAATGCACGACGTCTCGACCGAGGTGAGTCTGGAACGGCAGTTGCGGCAGGCGCAGAAGATGGAGGCCGTAGGCACCTTGGCAGGGGGTATCGCCCACGATTTCAACAACATTCTCTCTCTGATCCTGGGGCACGGAGAGTTGTTGCTTAATGTAGTTCCGGATAATGAAGCGGCGCGGTACAACGTTCGCCAGATTACCAAAGCGGGTAATCGCGGCACGGAACTGGTGAAACAGATTCTTACCTTCAGCCGACAGATCGAGCGGCGGTGCGAACCCTGCAATGTTGCGTTGATCCTGAAGCAGTCTCTCCGTTTCCTGGCGGGTTCTCTCCCGGCGACCGTCGAGGTTGAGCAGCGTATTGCCGAGAATACCGGGCCTGTGTTGGCCGACCCGATCCAAGTGTATCAAGTCGTGATGAATTTGTGCACGAATGCGTATCAGGCGATGGAGATGCAAGGGGGAATTTTGGGCTTGGAGCTCGAGGAATGCGAGATCGGCTCCGATTTTCAGGCAGATGCCGGGCAACCGGAACCGGGGCGCTATGTGCGGCTGGCCGTGTCGGATACGGGCGGGGGTATGGATGAGACGGTGGTCCGCCGGATATTTGAGCCGTTTTATTCGACGAAGAAGCCCAGCCAGGGGACCGGCCTCGGGTTGTCAACCGTGCACGGTATCGTGATGAGTTATGGAGGGGCCGTGCGGGTCCACACCCAGGTGGGGCAGGGCTCTGTTTTTGAGGTCTTTTTGCCTCGGATGGAGGCCAAAGCGGCACTGGAACGTGTGCCGGAGGAATATTCCGGAGCCGGGTCCGAGCGTATCTTGTTTGTGGATGACGATGCCGAACTCACGCAGATGGCAGGTATGATGCTTAACCAAATGGGATACGAGGTGACGACGTTTACCAATAGCTTGGCGGCGTTCGAGGCCTTCACCGCAAATCCGGATAACTTCGATCTTGCCATTGTGGACCAGATCATGCCCCACATGATGGGGGTGGAGCTGGCGAAACGTATGCTTCAGGCGCGTCCGGCATTTCCAGTGTTTCTGCTCACGGGCTACAGCGAAGGGATCACGCCCGAGCAGGCGCGCGGCCTGGGCATCCGGGAGTTTGTCATGAAGCCGTTTTCTTCGCGCGAACTTGGGGCACTTATCCGCAAAGCCCTTGATCCATTCGGCGCGCGTCAAAATTGAGCCGCCGGGTCGGCCCTACGTCAACCGTTTGAAGAGCCGTTTGGCATTGCCGCCGCAAATGGTGAGCTTCTCCACGTCTGATAACTCGGCCAGCGCTACGCGGCCGACTTCCCAAGCCAAATCAAACATGGGATAATCGGAACCGTAGAGCACCTTGCGTGCTCCGACTTGGTCGACCAGCCGCCGGAGGGCTCGGCGCCATGCCATGGAACCGGCAATGTCCACATAGAGGTTGTCGATCTCGGTTGCCAGGGCAATCATGGCTGGGGGCGGTTCCCAGGTATTCCATCCGCAACCGTGGGCGGCGATGAAGGGCACGTGGGGATAGCGCTGGGCTATGTGCTTCCAATCGTCGTTCCCATGGGCGTGTAACAGCACCGGCAAGGCGTGTTCGTTAGCATAGTCGAGGGCTTCGGCGTATCCCGGGTCGTGAAGGGGTTTGTCGTGTAAGCCGCAGTGGAATTTGAATCCCACGAAGTTCACGGCTTTTTCGAAGCACCGCTGCAATTCTTCTTGGACTTCCTTTGGATAATTGGGGTTAATAACGCAATAGCCGAACAAATAATCCGGATATTTGCCGACGATGTGGGCGGTTTGCTCGTTGCCCAAGCGCGTTTCGCCATGAATGGCGGTGAAACTGCTGCCAATGAGTTTGTGGACGGCAGAGCGGTGCATGGATTTCACGATGTCTTCGGGTCGGTTGACGGGGGAGGCTGTTGCTTCCCACGAGCCATAATGCGCATGGACATCGATTACGGCGCCGGTGGGCCATGGCATGGGGTCGCGGCTGCGCAGGTTTGTGGCGGGCATGGTGTCGATGCGCAGCAGCCGGTGGGCGTTATGCCAGCCGATATTGGCTTGGTCCGCTGCACTAAGTCCGCTTTGCCAGAGTTGAACCACGCCGTTTTCGCCGGCGTGCTTGGGCAGGCCGGTACCGAAGAGGAGGCGTTCGGCAAGACCTTCGCGCGCCATGAGTTGATACATGTCGGGCAGGGCGAAGGCATGGCACTCGAGGTGAAGATTAGGGGCGGCACGCAAGGCGGCGTAGAGGTTCCGGGCGTCGCACACCGCGACGCCCATCACGACAATATCCAGGGCGGGAAAACGGTGGCAGACGTCGAGTACATCGTTCCAGGGAATTGGCGATTGGCTCCAATGATGCTCCCCGAAATCCAGCAACACGGGCATGTTGGACAGCTCGAGTTGGTTCAGGAGCGGTCCGGTGCACCATGTGGCGAGGCGGTAGTTGCTGTGCTTCGGAACAAGGCGCACCGCTTTGACCCCGGCGGCACGCGCGCGTTCGACCCAAGTCTTGGGTTCAGGCAGATCGCCGAATGCCGGTGGCGTCATGACCCAGCAGGGGAAGAGGTTTTGATGGCGGCGGAGTTGTTCGAGTACCAGAGCATTGCCGTATTCGACGTCGGCTTCGAGTGCGATGGCGTGGCTGACCAGCGCTTCGTCGATGCGCAGGCGCCGCATTTCCTCGAGGAGAGCCGCGGGCGTGTCGAAGGGGTCGCCCATCGGCAGCGCCGTGCGGCCCAGGGTGACGTTTAAGTCAAAGAGCGACACGGCGGTGGGCGTTACTCCTTCTGGTTTGCCGGTGGTACCGTCCAATGCGTCCCGGCGATGTGGGTGATGCCGTCGTCGAGGGTGAAATAGTAGATGGTGAAGATTTCGCCGGGCGATTTTTCGACGCTGATCGGATAGCCGAGGTCCGAGCCGAACGGCGAGGCATCGTTACGCAAGACGATCATATTCTCGGTATCCCAGGTATGGCCCCCGTCGCTGCTTAAGGCGGCGCGGATGCCCATGGGCTCTTTTCGGTAGCCATACGTGCACAGGATGCGCCCGTCGTCCAACATAATCAGGTTGGCGGGATAGCCCCACATGGCCGTTTCGACGGCGGGCGACCACGTGATGCCGCTGTCTTTGCTGATCGAGAGCCTCAAGAATCCACCTGAAGGTGGTTCTGAGCGTATCATGGCGATGACTTCGGCATCGGCGTTTTCGCACAGGGCGGTTTCGTTGAAGCGCACTTCGCCGGCGGGGTCCGCGGCCAGGGGAAGGAACCACCACGTCTCGCCATTGTCCGCGGATCTCAATACGAACGTGCGGGTGGCGGTGTCTTCCTTGAGCTCGCCGTAGATGGCGTGCAGGAGGACGCCATTGGAAAGGCGCAGACGGGACGAGGCGTTGTAGGTCATCAGGGACCGGTGGGCCGGGAGTTGGAGTTCCTGCTTTTGCCACGTTGTTCCTCCGTCGTCGTCCGGCTCGTGTTCCCGGACCCGCCAGGCGAAGGCCAGGGGTGCGAGCACCAGCGCCGTGTAGCCCCCACCGGCCGTGATCGTGTGCCACAGGTCGAAGCTCGAGGTGTCGGCGCCCGGGCAGCCCGGCG
>JAWODE010000086.1:0-4874 GCA_046483455.1 Candidatus Hydrogenedentota bacterium
CATGGCTGTGAGCGCGGCGAACAGCAAGCCCCACAATGCCAGGCCGCTGATGGCATACCCGAGCCACGGCGCCGTATCACGCAGCTTTGCCGCGTAGAACCAGATGCTGGTGGCCAGGCTGGCAACCGCGAATACAAACAGAATGCCGATAATCACCGCACGCAGACCATGTCGTCTGATACCCCGGAAGAAGTCAGCGATTGCAGCGTCGCGCTTGTCGATGAGCACTTTGACCATCTGCGCAAGGCCCACACTGGGGATAGGAAGGACGATACCGAAAGCAAATGCCGCGGCAGGGACCCCGATCAGGGTGCGTATCGCGTGGTCGTCATTGAAAAGAGCAACAGAGGCAATCCATCCCGGGGCAAGAAGGGCCAGCGACCAGATGAGGCCCAGCAAGACGAATTTTCCGAGGTGGTCGTAGGTGACCCAGAAGGCCATTTTCATCGCGCGTGCGAGCATGAGGGTTCCCGGCCGGCCGTAAACGCGGGCGCTATTAATAAAAGACGCGGACGCGGCTTTCCTTGCGCAATTCCTGCATCCATTGACGGTAGCGTTCCGCGGCGATTTCGGCGCGTAACCTGGGTTCGATATCTTTGTGGACCTCTTCGAGCGTGGCCTGGCCGGCCTCCTGCCGCTCGGTGACCGTGAGAATATGGAAGCCGCCCGGGCTCTCGAGCACCTCGCTGGTCCCGCCCACGGGCAGCGCAAACGCGGCCTTTTCGAGGACCTTTACCAGATCGCCCCGCATGACCCAACCGATGACGCCGCCCTCTTCGGCATTGGGCCCTTTTGAATGCGCCTTTGCGATTGCGGCAAAATCTCCGCCCTGTGTTAATTCGCTGCGGATTTCGTCCATCCGGGCCTTGACAACGGCGCGCTCGTTTTCGTCGCTCGGTGCGGGCAGGAAAATCTGGCTGACGCGTACGCGTTCCGGGCGCGAGAATTCCTCCTTGTGGTCCTCGAAATACTGGGCCACGTCGGATTCAGAAACAACGGCTTCCTTTTCGAACTCTCTTTGCTTGCGCAGGGCCATGGCCCGCGCGAGGTTCTGTTTGCGAATACGTACGCGGAGATCGCCGATAGTCTCGCCGGCGGCCTCGAGTTCCTTATTGAATTGTTCCGGGGAATCATAAAGCTTTTTGAGTTCCCGGATGCGTTCATCGACGCGTTCTTCGTCGATCTCGAGTCCCGCACGAAGGGCCTCTCGCAGCAGGATTTTAGTTTCGATGGCTTGGTCGAGAGCTTCGCGAATGAGGGCATCCGCCGCCTCCTGGAACGACTGCTGGTCGGACGCCGAGGCCTGGAGTTCCGCGATACGCGGGGCGATCTCGAGCATGATCTCGCTCTGCAGGATCGCTTCCGTATCGACCGTCGCGAGAATCTGGTCCACGACTTCCGCATGAAGAACGGGCGCGATTACCACTACCAACAGCACAAGCACTTGCAGGATACGCACCTTCGGTTTCCTCTCTCGTTATTAGGGTACGGAAGCTTCGGAAAGACTTCCAGAGTCTACATTTATCGCACAGCGGCTCAGCTGCCGCGACAAGTCCGTAGCATAGCACATGCCCCCATCCCGTGCAACCGCACCGCGACCCCCCAAGGCATTTCTAATGCGGCTTGACAAGGCAATTCGCGAGATTTTGACATAGGAGAGGGAAACACGGGCGCAGGGACAGTGCGAGGCATCCGTCCCTGATGCCGTCGCGTAGTGGAGCCCGCCCCCGCTACGGATGAACACACCTCGGTCTCCTGTTCGCGGGGCGGAGGTGCGCTCGCTTTTACTTATGCAGCCACTCGAATCCCGCTGATTGGCCGATTGACTCAGGTCAGCGGATATCCACACGCTTCCAGAAGGCACCTCTGGACGGTCAATTCATGTTCCAGCGGGTACGGATTCTCGATTTCGTCGCGGATGATCTGAGCCAACTCAATCAGTTGGAGGTCGTATCGTGCTGGAACTTGCGGAAAGGTGACTTCCTGATACCCTTTTTTGTACGAACCGCGCTTCTTGGAGAGGGCGAGTTGAAGTTTGAGGGGCTGGGGCGGGCGGATGCCGTATATCTCGAGTGGGCGAATGTCGATCGTCCCTTCGTCGCCGCAAACCACGAGCTGGCGCCGCTTGAACCCTTCTACTTCAAGAGACGAGGTGCGGACCGTGGCCGTCGTCTTGGGGTACTCCAACACCACCAGTCCGTTGTCGCACATCTCCCCTGCGTCCGACCTCGTTTGACGCATAAAAGAAGTGATCCGGTCCGGCTTACCCAAGAGACCGACCACAAGATCAATCATATGACAGGCATAGATGAACATTGTCCCCCCGCGAAACTGGGAGAGGTATTTCCGGTAGTCGACGCTGGAGAATTTGCTCATGACGCAATGGACCTCGAAGACCTGCCCGAGCCAGCCCTGCTGAACCGCATTGCGACAGAATTGAACCGCCAGATTGTTCCGGTACATGTAGCCCAATTGGACGGCCAGTTTACGTCTCTTCGCTTCGTCCAGCACCTTCTTGAACTTGCCAAAGGACTCTCCTCCAGGCTTGTCCAAGTGGATGTGCATGCCGGCGTCGATGCAACGCCCGGCGATGTCCATAATGCGTTCGTCGTCGGAATCCACCTCGACGGCCACGGCCTGCAGCCCCTTCGTATTGAGCAGTTGCTCTTCAGTCATCCATGCCAGGTCGCGGTAAGACCCGTGATTGGCCCGGCTCTTCCGCAACTCGGGATCGGGCTCGACAATACCGACAACTTCGTAGTGATCGCTTAGTTTCCGAAAGGTGTCCATTTTTGCCGAAGCATGTTCATGACCGGTGCCGATTTGGCCGATTTTGATCCGCTGCTTGGGAGGGTCGTCGGCGAGTGCGGCTGGTTGGAGCCATTGCCCAGCCGCGACGGCCGCGCCCGTGCGGGCAGCGGTTGATAGAAGCTGACGACGATCCATGTGATTCATGCATGCGCTCCTCGGGGCTGTCTCATGGCAAGCATGAGAACTTGTCTTTCTACACCTGTTCCGGCACCACAAAGGGGCCGCGGTACGCGCGGGTCCGCAACTCGTTTGCATCCGGGGCTTCGACAAACTTCTCCGCCTCGGCGTTATACTTCAACGCAGGCCCGAGGCGGCAGGGCGTATTCGCCAAGTCGACTCGGCCTGTGCCGGCCAAGTGGCGCTTTATATCCTCGAACGATTCGCTCAATAACGTGTTGTCAGCGACCGCGTTCGTCGCTTGGTCGAAGGAGACGTCCTCGCCAAGGCGGTAGGAAATGTTGCCCAGGTGGACGAGCGTTATCGACCGGTACCCCTCGATGATTTCCGCCGTAAGCTCTTCGCGTTTGCGGGTGCGGACACAATCGATGAAGTTCCGCATATGGCGCGGTCCTTGTTCGGGAGCGCCGGGAGGTGGACAGTTGTCGATCGGCACGCCGTCGCTCTTGCCTTTCGCGAAGAACTTGCCATCGCGGATCACGCCTTCATCGGTGTGGAACTCGATCGTGATTTTCCAATTCTCCTTGTCGACCAGTCCGCGCGCCTCGTGCAACAGCTTGACTTCGCCGAAATCAAATAAGGTCAAATGGGTGTTGGGCGTTTGGCCTTGGTCCTCATAGCCGAAGCGGCCGCCGAGGCTGATGACGCTCTTCGGCACGGAACCGACGGGCATGGCCCAACGGCAGGCGTCCAACTCGTGCGACCCCAAGTTCCCAATCTCGCCGTTGCCGAAGTCCCACCGCCAGTGCCAGCGGTAATGCACCAGATTCGTGCGGAACGGCTGCACGGGCGCCGGGCCCAGATAAAGATCGAAGTCCAATTCGCTGGGTGACTCCTCCGGCTGCTTGATGCCGTTGCTGGGCCTCTCCCTACAATCAAAAGCGTGGGCGACCAGCAGCTTGCCGTATTTCCCGTTGCGAATGTCGCTGGTGAACTGGATCCATTGCGGGTCGGACCGTCGTTGCGTGCCATGCTGGACGAGGCGGTCGTACTTCCGAGTTGCTTCGACGAGTTGACGGCCTTCAAAGATGTTGTGGCAGCATGGCTTCTCGACATACACGTCCTTCCCTGCCTGGCACGCCCAGATACCCATGAGCGCGTGCCAATGGTTGGGCGTGACGATCGCAATGGCGTCGAGATTCTTGTCGTCGAGCGCTCGGCGAACGTCCTGGACACAGGCCGGCGTGTAACCTGCCTTGTCCTCGACCATCTTACTTCGAGAGGCGAACAACCGGCTATCGGGATCGACGAGGTAGGCGATCTCGACATCCTTCATCCCGCCAAATCCCGACAGGAAACTCCGTCCCCGGCCGTTGATACCCGCGACAGCGACGCGCACGCGGTTATTGGCTCCCCGCACTTGGCCCGAGGCTTTCGTGCCGGCAATGGTGAACGCAGCGCCAACCCCGGTCGTTGCGGCGGCGCGTTTCAGAAAGGCACGACGATTATAATGTGACATGCGGTGCTTCCCGGTGTGTCTTGAGACTGGACCGATATCCGATGGTAATTACTCCAACGATAATTGGTCAAGTTTGGGTGGCAACCTGTGTCAAACCACAGTGATAATGTCCTTTTGCGTCCATAGGGCGCCTGTCGCAAGCCCTCTGGATTCCTGCTTGCGCAGGAATGACGGTGGGAACCGCCCTTTTTCCGTCTCGTACCGGCCTTCGTCATCTATGCAAAAGCAGAAGATGGAATGGTTACCGTCCTCCTTTATTGCCCGCCTGTCCCGTGCCTCCTACTCTCCCGTCACCCCTGCGAAAGCAGGGGTCCAGTGTGCGCCCACAAGGCGCCTCTCGCAAGCCCTGTGGATTCCTGCTTGCGCAGGAATGACGGTGGGAACCGCCCTTTTTCCGTCTCGTACCGGCCTTCGTCATCTATGCAAA
>JAWODE010000093.1:0-17658 GCA_046483455.1 Candidatus Hydrogenedentota bacterium
TCCTGAGCCTTTATACATTGATGATTCCAGTTTAGCTCCCGGTGAAACTGAACAAATAGATCACGCCGCCTGGGGGGGGCCAAATTAAAGACGGGAGTTTAACTGTCAATAACCAGGCAGAAGATATCCATAGCTGGGTTGAAAATATATTAAGAGAAAAAACAGGTGAAATTGCCGGAAAACACAGAAACCCCGCATAGGCACCTGGCACCCATTTTCATCGTCTACGGGTGAGCCAAGGGCTCATGGTTCGCTGCCTCGAAAATTCAAAAACCGGGACTGTACCAAGTGAGCGACGAAGGAGCGAGACGGGACTGTACCAAGGTTTTTGAACAAGTCGCCCCCTCATTTTCATCGTCTACCGGTGAGTCCAACGGCTCATGGTTCGCTGCCTCGAAAATTCGTCCGGTGTGGGACCGGCGCCCTCGCCGGTCATTATCACAAGGAGCGCGGACGTATCCGTCCGCGGTGGTCTTATCGACGGGCAGGAATGCCCGTCCTCCGTTGGCGGAGCCTCGTTGGCACCATTTTCACGGTCTACGGTTGAGTCCAACCGCTCATGGTTCGCTGTCCCGAAAGCTTTTCGCAGCGTTGCGCAAAGCAAAGCGGCGGCTCCTATCTTCGAGTGTACCCGCAGGACTACACCGTATGCATTTGATGCATGTATCGTTGGCTTGGCCTATCTATTCCCTGACCCGAGACGGTTACAACGGCGCGTATATGCGCGCGTGCTTATCGTCCAGGATATCCAGTCCCAGAGCGGCCTTAACCACAAGCTGCACATCCACGGCATCGAATTTCCCGTCTTTGTTCACATCGAAACTCCATGAGGGATTCATTCCGAGAACGGCATTGATCACGAATTGCACATCCACTGCGTTCACAATGTCGTTGCCATCCACATCGCCACCTATCACTTCTTCGGGAAACACGGCCAGGTATAGCGGCTGGACTTGCTCGCCGAAGATGTCGAGACACTGGACCTTGAGGCCGAACTCGATGGCCCGGTTGAGCACCTGGAAGGAATCGAGCGCGATAATGAGACCCTTGACGGCGTCGGCGGTGTCTCCGAGACCGGAACCGAAATAGGCGTCAGCAATGGCGTTGAGGGCGGAATTCAGGGGTTCGAGGATACTCACGAGTTCTTCCAGAGTTTCTGCCCACTCGACCATCGGCTCTTGCCTTTCCTGGGCTTTCCACGCGAATCCGTCTTCCTCGGCGAGCGGTCCCATCAGGTTGCGGTAGTCAAAGAAGTCCTCTGCCATGTCCACTTCCCAGTCGTAACGTTCCTCGCCCTCCGGCCGGTAGAACTTGGCGCGTTCGAGGGTTTCAAACAGGGCCACCTCCGCGTGCTCCACGTATAAGTCTCTGAGCACGACCTGGTAGAGGCAGTGCCGCACGATTGCCTGGGCGACCCTGCTATCCTCAATGTCGTAATTGAGCGAAGGGGGCAAGGGCCCATTATCCTGAACGGTTGGGACGGCCGCGAGCACAAGTTCACGGACCAAAGCCAGGACAAAGTCCCGCGCCAAACCGGGCGCCATCTCGTTGCGCAGGTCATCGAACACGTTGTTCACGGCCGCGATGACGTCCGCGCGATGATCGCCACTGTCGTCAAGGACGTGATCGCCGATGTCTTGCTCGAAAGCCTCCAACTCATCCGCGATGCCCTCGAAGCCGCCGCCGTCGAAAAGGGCGGATATAATCGCCTCAACCTGATCTGCAATGACCTGTTCGAGGGGTGTGTCGGGCTCGATCGCGTCGAACGCATCATCGAAGAGAGCTTGACCCATCTCGGCCAAGACATTGTCTATGACCTCGTTCACACAGAGTTCGCCCGTCGTCGCCATTACGGATTCCCAGTCATCCCAATCGCCGCAAACAAGAAGAAGGAGAAAATTCTTGATGAGCTCATGGTTGCTCACGGGGGGAATCTGGTTGATGATCTCTTTCTTAACTTCGGGAATCAGTCTGTTCTCGGCATATTCGAGCAATTCTTGCACTCCGGCCTCGACGGCCTCTTTTAGTGCGACGACTTCCCCCGCCCCAAGAAGTCGGTACAGCGTATCCAACAATCCTTCGGCCAACGCCTCCTCCCAGTCCTGCTCTACCGTATCCTGGATCTCTTCGACTTTGGCGATGATGTTGCTCAAATCGGTTACGATCTCGTCGAAATTATCGACGGCGCCTTGGGTCTGGCGCTCGGCGTAATAGCTCATATTTGCGTAACCGGACAAAGCGATGTAGAAGCGTTTCAGGGCCACCATGTCTTCCCACGCCATTCCCTGCTCATCAAGCGTATCCAGCCACGCATTGGCCTCGGCTGCAAACTCCTCGAATGGCCGGTCGGCGACCTCCCATGCGGCAAGATCCGCCACAAGTCCGCGCGCCTTCATCAATGCGGCTTGCCGGTCCGCAATAGCGACAGAAACATCCAACGTCTGCCCTTCTGGCGGGACGCTCAGATCGAGATCGGCGATATAGCGGAGACTTTCGTATTCGTAGGGGTGGTTGCCGCCATCGCGAACCTCCACGAAATACTTCCCGGCCGGCACATCGCCAATCGTGTACTGTCCGGGGCCGGCGTCCCTCGAAACCCACATCCAGATAGGGCGGTCGCTCGTCATATACCAGAATTCCGGATATGTCTCATCGACGGGCTGGCCCAATTCGCCAATCATGTTCAGGACGAGATCGTGGCGCTCTCTTTCCAGTGGTTCGGTGTAGGACGTTTCCACGGTTTCATCTGGAGAATTAGGATTGGTGAACCGAACGGTAACCTGCAGAGTCGCATCGCCAATTTCGTCCGGTCTTGGCAGGGAGCTTTCCCAGACGAGGAGGTGGCGCGAGTCGTCGACGCTTTGCGTGGCGAGTGGTATTTCGGATTGAGCAAACGGCCACGCCAGTTGCTGCGCCAATCCCCTACTCTCCAAAGCATAAAAGCCGCTTCCGCCGTCTCCCGCCCGAGGATTCATGCTTGGGTCCATGTAATACTCGTAGTCCACATGCTCGAACGGGCTTTGGGAATAGTAGAGGGTAAGGTCCGGGTAGGCTTCGAGGAAGAGTTTCGCCGCCGACAGCGTCGCCGCAGTGCAGTCCACCGGGTGCCAGAAGGTCCCATAAACTGTTTGCGGCACAACATCCGTGATGGCGACGACCAATTTCTGCGCTTCTTCGCGGAATCCGAGCCACGGGGTAAGGAGGAGCGCATCGTATGCGACCGAAGGACGCCAGTTCTCACCTGCAGCGTAGAATTCATGCTCGATTCCCTCGCGGAGCCGCTCGACCTCCATCGGACCATAGAAAGGAACGATGTCCATCTGATTGGGCACGGTCTGAAAAGCGAGAGCTGCCATGCGAAAGTCGATATGATTCGCTATCAACCGGTCGATAAAGGCATTTGCCTGGGCCTTTATCCCTTGCATGTCGTCTTCCATCGAGGCGGTCACGTCAACCAGAAACACCACGTCCAGCGGCATACCGCCGACCGATGTTTCCCAGAATCCAGCTTCAGAGTGTTCCGGGTCTATCTGGGCGGCAATATCGATGGTCTCTGGGCCCGAAATCGTACCCGTAGTAGGAGAGACAATCGATTCGGTGAGTTCGAAATCGGCCAGCGAGAGCCCCGTAATAAACTCTCCTGACCCGTCCTTTACCGAAACGGCGCACCAGCAGTGCTGATTGTCAAAGTAGCGCTCCATATAGCCGTGGTCCGCGATGGTAAGTTCCGCGCCGTGACCCAGCGTGCCTACCCACAGGAACAAAAGGAAAGAGAGAACAAGGGGAGTCGAGGAAACCTTTACCGTTCTCATGACGACAGCCTCCCATCGTCGCTTCCGGGGAGCCCTGCCGAAAACGGCGTGCGATCAAGTCACCGCTGTTGTCGGCGCCGCCCCGTCCTAGGGATTACCCTGTATGAACGGAATTAAACAGCCTGCATAACAACTGATAGCTATCGAGCACCTCTTCTACCAGTACACCACCTATCATGGCGTTTGTCAATAGTAGCCGAACCTATAAACCCATACGATTAGCTTATGTATGGTTCAAAGCCGACATTTGGCAGGCAGATCGCGTACAATAGCGTAAATTGCAGTCAGAACCGAGAATTGCCCTTCCGGATGGATGATAACCGAGTGAAGTATGGCACACGCAACGAACAACCGTTTGAGATGATGACAATGATAGTGGCCGTCCTGGTCCTGGCGACGGGTTCCGCGTTTGCGGCGGAGTGGCCGGGCGAAGCGGCGCCTTGGCGCGGACACGGGTTGCATAGATTGCAAATCGACAACCATCCCGTCCAGGTCTATATTCCCCAGACGCCTTATGTTGAGAAGCCCTGGCTCTTGCTGGATACGGGCGAGGCGGGCGATGTCGAGGCCGTGCTGCTCAACCGCGGATTCCACGTAGTCGTGGCGGAACTTCCCGATCGGTATGGAAGTCCAGCGGCGCTCGAAGTCTGGGATGCCGTGTACAAGGCCATGACGGAACAGTATGGACTTCATAACAAGGTGGCCTTGAAGGGTTTCGGCGCCGGCGGGCTTCAGGTGCACTACTGGGCCTCGGAAAACGCAGAAAAAGTGGCCTGTCTTGTGGCGGATTGTCCGGTGGTGGATTTTAAGGCATGGCTGGCGGGCACGGGGAAGACAGCCGCTCAACCGGACAGGTGGCAAGCCTTTATGCAAGCCCATGGGTACGAGTCCGAAGAGGACGCATTGGAATCCAAACGCAATCCCATCGAGATGACAGCGTCTTTGGCCAAGGAAAAGACACCAATTCTCCATTTGAGCAAATACAAGGATTCGGAGGGGCCCTACAAAGACCAGACCGCGGCGTTCCAGAAGGCCTACGTGGATGAGAGAGGGTTCTACATGACCGTGATCATGAAACCCAACGAGGCTCCGAAGAAGGGACTTCAAGACCCGCTCGCTATTGCCAATTTCATCCTCACCCATACCCTTGATGGCGCGTGCAAACCCGAGGCAAGGCTGCCAAAGAGCTGGAAGGACTGGCGTATCGCCGATTTCGAGCGCACGGGGGCCGTCTACGTCGAGGGCGACGTGTTGTTGCTCGAAATGGGCAACGACATGAGCGGCATTACCCGCGTAGGTGAATTCCCGAAGATGAACTACGAGATCACGCTCGACGCCATGCGGGTCGGTGGCGATGATTTCTTCTGCGGGCTGACCTTCCCCGTCAATGACGACCCCTGCTCGCTTGTCCTGGGCGGTTGGGGCGGCACGACCTGCGGGCTCTCCTGCCTCGATTACAACGACGCCGCCAACAACGAGACTACGCGTTATCGCGAATTCAACAAGGGCCAATGGTATGCCGTGCGCCTATGGGTCACGCCGGACCGCATCCAGGCATGGGTGGATGACGAAGAACTGGTGGACGTAAATACGGAAGGCCGCGACATCGACATCCGGTGGGAAATGGAACCCTGTGTTCCGCTGGGCATCGCTACATGGCGCACTTCCGGCGCCATCCGCAACATCCGCATCCGCGAACTCACCGACGCCGAGGTGAAGGAGGCCGTTGAAACACGGCCGAAGATGTACTGATTGGAGACCTTCGGTCGTAAGAGCGGCTCGGTCAAGAGACCGTGCCGCAGCTATGCTCGGCGATCCCAAGGAAGATGACCGCCGAGGACGCCGGTTCCACAATCGACCCCTTCAATCGGAGCAGGCTGGAAACCTGCACGAGGGTGCTGTTTTGCAATCACCCGCGTTGAATGCTAAGAGACGTTGGGCACGCGGGATTCGAGCCGCTTGAGCAAATTGCCGCAGAGCTCCGGATGTTGTTCGGCGATGTTGACGGTTTCGCCGGGGTCGGTGCGATGATCGTAAAGTTCGACCTGGGTGGTTTGGTTGTTGCGGGCCCAGCGGGTGATGCGGTAGCCGGGCGTGCGCATGGTGCGGGCAAGATGGCCGCCTCTGCGCCAGAAACCACACGCGGCGTCTTTACCTTTCGAGTCCGGTTTTCGTAAGAGCTGTGCAAAGCTCGCGCCGTCGTATTTCGGCGGCTCGGGCAGGGCACAGAGGTCGGCGAGGGTAGGGTAGAGGTCGACGGATTCCACCAACCCTTGCGAATGGGCGTTCACGGCGGCCCCCGGCGCGCTCACGAGCAATGCACTCCGCAGGGACCACTCGAAGGCGGTGTGCTTGCCCCAGACATGCAGGTCGCCGAGATGCCAGCCGTGGTCGCCCCAGACAACCACGATGGTGTTCTTCCGTAAGTCGAGCCGATCCAGTTCATCGAGCAGTTTGCCGATTTGTGCGTCGACGTAGCTCACGCAGGCGAAATAGCCGTGGCGCAGGCGGCGCGCCTCTTCGGGCGTTGCGTCGGCGGGGTCTTTCAGCGCCTCGTAGCGTCCGGTCAACTCGCCGTTCCTGTGGAGGGAAATCGAAGTGTCGATATTCTCGGGCGGCGCGGGATGCGGCGCCAGGGGGATGTCCTCGCGGTTGTAGAGGTCCCAATACTTCTTCGGCGCATTGAACGGCAGGTGCGGTTTGTAGAACCCCACGGCCAGGAAAAAGGGTTCATCCTTGAAGCGATTCAACTCTGTGAGCGCCTCTTCGGCGATGAGGCCATCGGGATAGCCGGTATCCGGCACATCGGCCGCTTCGACCGCGGGGGATTTATCCTTCGTGTAACTGCGCGTGCCTCCGCCGGCATAGCCGAAGAAGGCGTCCCAGGGATTGCCCCATTCGCCCGTGGGCACGCCGACGCGGTCCCACGCGAGGGCCAGTTCAGGCTCGTGGTCGCCGCTGTAGGCGTAGGTCATGTTGCCATCATCATCGAGCTTGCCCGTAGGTTTGCCGTAACGCCGGCCGCTGGGATTGTGGCTGACCTTGCCGATGGACACAGTGGTGTAGCCGTTCTGCCGGAAGTGCTGGGGCATCGAGAACGCACGACCGATGTCCTCGCGCGGCAGAGATTCAAAGGCCCCGTTGGACAGATGCCGCGGGCGCGACGGATACGTGCCCGTCAGCAGGCAGTGGCGCGAGGCACCGCAGGTAGGCACCTGCACGAAGTGGTCGTCGAAGACCACGCCTTCGCGCGCGAGACGGTCGAGGTTCGGTGTGTGCATGATGGGATTGCCATAACATGCAAGTTGGGGCCGGAGGTCGTCCACGCAGATGAAAAGCACGTTCGGGCGGTTGGCCGTTCGGTCGGCACCGCTCGCCCAGCGCGCGCCCAAAAGGCCTACCGCACTCACTCCCATGGATTTCAGAAAAGTACGCCGGTTCATGATGTTCCCCCCTATTCTTGGTCGATGCGCAGCACGAGATCGTTCCACACTATAGGTGCTTTTGCGTTCTCGGACTGCGAGACCTCGATAGCGTTTTCGCCCATTTTGACCGCGTCATACGGAACGGGTCCCTTGAGCCACGCGCCGTCCGGCTCGAGCGTTTCCAGGACCGTGCCGTTTACTGTAACCGTGATAGTGTCCGGCTCGGGGAGTTCTTCGAAACGGAGCTCGAGTTGTGCCGACTTCGGTTGGGTTTCGGATAGACTTTCACCCACCATGAGCGGTACGGAAAAAACGTTCCCCGGTTCGATTTTGTGTTTATCGGACGGTGACACAAATTTACGATTCAGGAAACGCTCTCCATTTGGCACCCAGCGTTTGAGTACCGACACATTTCGTGCGCCGGTGGTGTAGAGACGATCATGTTTTTTGATGATGGCGGGTTCACCCAACTGGCTCCACAATTCTCTCTTCGGGTTAAAGAAGTTGAACATGTAAATACCGTCAACACCTTGTGCCCATGCGTTTAAGGCACGGCCGCGATAGCTTTCCGCCGACGCGCGTATCGAGCGCGCTTCCTTTTCACGAAAGCGCGTCTCGCTCAGACAAGGGTAGACCGGCACACCGTAGCGATGGCCGAGTTCGACACTGGTTTTCCAGGGATTCAGCCGGAAGTAGCCGCTGATCGTCATGAGATCAATGAGCCCTTCTTCGAGCCATGTTTCAATGTCCAGCCCGATGGCGCGGCAATAGGCAACCGAGTCGGGCACGCGTACGGCTAATAGGATGGGTTTGCCCCGTTCGGCGCCGCGCTCATCCATCATGATGCGCACGCGACGCACCAGTTTGGTCATCATGTCGCGCTCTTCCTGCGTCACGTTCTCACCCCAGGCATGGCGCTTGAAGAAAACCGGATGGCGGAAGAAATCCATTTCGACACCGTCCACGTCGTAATTGTTGCAGACTTCTTCGATATAGCGGAAAGCGTAATCGCGGATTTCGGGATGGGTGTAATCGGCGGCCTTGAATCCACCATGCGGTGGTTTGTTTTCCTTGCTGCCCACGAGCCATTCCGGGTGGTCCTTCTTGAGTTGCGAGGTCACAATGTCCTCCCACTCATAGCCCCAGCTATCGTGGGTGTCGTTCATGCGCATGGACCAGAAAATCTCCATGTCGTGGACGCGTGCGAAGTCGACCATCACTTCAAGGGGATCGGTTCCCTGGGCGATGAGGTCCCCCGTAACGTTCTTCGAAAAACGCCCCTCCTTGGAAACAAAGGTTTCGCCGACCTCCGTCCTGTGGGTAAAGGAGCCGAACGTACCCCGGCTGGTCGAGTAGAAAATGCTGTCCACATGCGTGTCGGCCAGAGCGGTCGTGCGGGCCTCGAGCACCGCCTCGGGTGTGCCGGCTTTTGCCTGAACGACTGCATCGCCGCCATCGTTGTTGAAAATCATGCGCCGGTGTTTATGCGCGGCATCATAGCGCATGGTACGGACCTGCTCGGCGGTGAGGTCGGCTGCCGCAGCCGAAAATGCCGCCAAACAGCTCAGTCCAAGCATGATTGGAAACGTTTTGCGTGCGAAATCCATGAGAAATCTCCCGGAAAGATTTTTGTTGCGCCTGTACATTGTATGATGAGGCCCATCGTAGCATTGTCATGGGCAGATTGCATCCCGGCACCGCAAGACCGGTTCGCGCAGAGATGCGAGCGTGTGGTATGCTGTATTTTTCGGACGCCTGACAGGTGGGAAGGGAGCATACGGCTCGCGATGGGAACCGGTTAACCGGTTGAGGATGCGCACGAAAAGCCATGAGGAGAGCATCAATGAAAGACACATCGAAAAACAGAGTCACGCGGCGTGATTTTGGCAAGGTTACGGCGGCAGCCGGCACGTTCGCCGTCCTTGGTGCCAAGGGGGCTTCGGCAGCCGACAAACCCTTGAAAGTGGGATTGCTGGGCTGCGGCGGACGCGGCACCCAGGACACCATGAACATGTTGGCCGGCAACGATGGCGTCGAGCTCGTGGCAATGGCGGATATTTTCGAGGACCACCTGGAAGCGCGCCGGAAACAGCTGGCCGAACACAACAATCCCGACATCAGCAGCAAAGTAAAGGTGAAGGATTCCATGTGTTTCGTGGGCTGGGATGCCTACCAGCAGATACTCGACACCGACATCGACATCATCATGGAAACGTGCACGCCGTTTATACGGCCAAAGCACATCGAGGCGGCGGTCGAGGCGGGCAAGCACATCTTCTGCGAAAAACCCGTCGCCACCGATACGCACGGACTGCAACGGTTCCGAAAAGCCATGGAAACCCACAAGGCCAAGGGCTTGTCGATGGTCGCGGGCACCCAGTTCCGCCACGATAAGGCCCGAATCGAGACCATGGAAAAGATACACGGCGGCGCCATCGGCGACGTAGTCGGCATGCAGTGTTACTACTGCGGCTCGCTGCCCTTTGTCGTCAAGCGCAATCCAGAGTGGAGCAATTTCGAGTACCAGTTGCGCAACTGGTACAACTACCGCTGGACCTGCGGCGACAATATCGTCGAGCAGGCCATACACGGCATTGATGTCTGCAACTGGGCTTTCAATGGGCCGCCTGCCTCGGTGTTCTCGTCCGGCGGGCGTGCGTGGAAGCCGGAAATCGAAATGTATGGCGATATGTACGATCATTTCTCGTGCGATTACATCTACAAAAACGCCAAGGGCCAGGATATTCACGTCGCGCATTACAGCCGTCACTGGGACAATGTCGATGGTCGCGGGGGTGTCCAAATTATCGGCAGCAACGGCTTCAGCAACGGCCTCGATATGGGCGAGAAAGGCATGAACGATTCCATCCAGGAACAGGTTGACCTCGTAAACAGCATTCGCGAGACCGGTCCTTACTGGCATGACGGTGAACGGATCGCCAACACCACTCTGACGGCGATGATGGGCCGCGATTCGGCCTATACGGGCCGGGCCATCTCGTGGGAAGATGCCTTGGCCATGGACGAAAAATGGGTGCCCGACGATCTCAATTGGGATAAGGTGATGCCCATGCCGATGGCGGTTCCCGTGCCCGTGACCAATCCACGTCCTCCCCTGGAATCGCGATAGACATTTGCCAAAATGAAGAGTCATCGGCGCGGTGCGGTTCTCCGATCGCGCCGCTTTTTTTATGCCACCCGGGCCGGCATTCGCCCTGCATCTGAGCTCCAGGTATAATCACGCGGCATTCGAGGGGGATTTTAACGAAAGGCTGGGTTCATGCCGGTTCTGATCCGAATAGCGGTAGTTACAGGATTGATGTGTCTGTTTACCGGTGTTATCGCGGCGGAGGAAGCAGAGGTCGAAGCGGCCGTGAAGCTTGAAGGGGGGTTGGGAACTCTCGATTGGGTCGTGATTGCTTTCTACGCCTGCATGATGCTCGCCGTCGGGGCGTATTATGCGCGGAAGGTCGAGACCGCCGACGATTATTACCTGGGCGGGCGGCGGATGCGTCCGTCGATGGTGGGCTTGTCGCTTTTCGCGACGCTGATCAGCACAATCTCCTATCTGGCGGTACCGGGGGAAGTAATGGGGCATGGTCCCACGGCGTCGCTGATGTACTTGGCCTCGCTCCCTATCATCTATGTGGTCGTTGGCTACCTGCTCATTCCCCACATCACAAAGCTGCCGATTACGAGCGCCTACGAGCTGCTCGAGACGCGGCTGGGCATGCCGGCCCGGCTGTTGGGCTCGGGCATTTTCCTGCTGATCCGATTCATCTGGATGGGCCTGGTGGTGTATACGGCGTCGCGCGCCGTAACCACGGCCATGGGGCTTTCGGAAGCCGTTCTGATGCCGGCGATTATCACAGTTGGCACGATAACTGTCATTTACTCTTCGATGGGCGGTCTGCGGGCCGTGGTGTTAACCGACGCCATCCAATGCCTGCTCCTGTTCGGCGCAGCCATCATCTGCGTGGTCATCATCACGGTAAAAATGGGGGGCTTTGGTTGGTTGCCAACACAGTGGTCGGAAACGTGGGACACGCAGCCCCTTTTCAGTTTCGACCCGACGGTGCGCGTGACGGTGGTGGGCAGCCTTATCGCTACCACCACATGGTGGGTGTGTACGGCGGGTTCGGACCAGATGGCCATCCAACGATACTTGTCTACCAGGGACGCCAAGTCCGCGCGCAGGGCGTTCCTCGTCAATAACCTCGCCGATGTCTGCGTCAACCTTACATTGGTTTCGCTTGGGTTCGCGCTTCTGGGGTTCTTCCGCGCTCACTACCCCGCTGTCATGGATTCGGTGGGAGTGGACAAGAAAGTTGACTATCTTTTTCCCTTATTTGTGGTGAATTACATGAAATTCGGAATGGCCGGACTGGTAATGGCGGGTATGTTGGCCGCGGCGATGTCATCGCTGTCATCGGGTGTCAACTCGGCGTCTACCGTAGTCAATAACGACTTCATGCCCCTCTTCCTCCGGCGGAAGCTCGACGAGAAGACCAAAGTACGTTACGCGAAATGGGTTTCCGTCATCATCGGCGTAATTATCATCTGTTTAGCCCTTGTGGTGGGGAACATTCGGGGCAATCTCTTCGAAGTGACCCAGAAAACGAGCAACTTGCTTGTTGCGCCGCTATTCAGCCTGTTCTTTCTTGCCCTGTTTGTGAAACGCGCAAATACCTTTTCCGCCATGTATGCGGGAGCCTACGGATTTGTCGTAGCCGTCGTGGTCGCGTTCTGGGAGCTTACCGGCGCTACTCCGATCAGTTTCCAGTGGATCGGTATTACGGCTCTCCTGGCAAGTGTAGGTACAGGCGTCGCCCTCAGCCGTCTGCCGTGGGAACGCATGGGCCGAAACGGCCGAAGGAATGCGTGCCTTGCCGCGGCTTTCCCGCTACTGGTTATCATGGCCGCTTTCCTTTACGCGGTATTCTCAGCGCCGCCAACAGCCGGGTAAGCGAAACACACGGTCTGAGAACCTTTGCAAAGGCAAAACCGGGTGCTATGATGGCTTCCGCGAATAAACGGGCCTGGAGCATGTAGGTACCTGTATGGAATATGCAATCGAGACTCATCAACTGACGAAAGACTTCGCGGCGTTGCGCGCGGTGGATACGCTTGACCTCAAGGTGCCGCGCGGGAGTTTCTACGGATTTCTCGGCCCCAACGGCGCCGGAAAATCGACCACCATCAAGATGTTAACCGGACTGATGGCCCCGAGTTCCGGCACGGCGATGGTTCTGAAACAGGACATGGCCTCGGACGGCCTTGCCGCCAAGGCGCGGATTGGCGTGGTTCCCGAAGATTTGTGTCTTTTCGATAACCTGACCGCGCGCGAGTACCTTATTTTCATTGGGCGCATGTACCGGGTGGACAAATCCATTATCGGCCAGCGTTCGGAGGAATTGTTCGCTCTTCTCGATCTCGGCCAGACAGATAAGACGCTGATCGCGGATTTCTCGCACGGGATGAAGAAGAAACTTTCGCTTGCAGCGGCGTTGATCCACGATCCCGAACTTTTGTTTCTCGACGAACCTTTCGAGGGCATCGACGCGATTACCTCGCGCACCATTCGAAGCGTGCTGGACCGGTTTGTCGAGCGCGAATCCACGATTTTCCTCACTTCACACATCCTCGAGATTGTCGAGAAACTGTGTACCCATGTGGGCATCATCCATCAGGGCAAGCTGGTGTCGGACGGTCCGTTAGAGGACTTGGCCCGCGCCGGCTCACTCGAGGAAGCCTTCGTGCGGGCGGTTGGGCATGTCGAGGAGGTCCCGGCCACGCTTTCCTGGCTCGACGGGGCGCACTGATGTTCGAGCATCTCGGTACCATTCTGTGGCTGAAGTGGCGCTTGCTGCGCCACAGCATGACGAAAGCCACGGGCGCGCTGGCGGTCGTTCTAACAGTGTTAATCGTGATCGGCGTTGCTTTTATTACCGTGGGTGCGTCAGTGGGGTTGTTTGCCCTGGGCGCTCTGGCCGATTTGGAGGAGCAAGGCGCCCTGCCGGTGCTGGGTATCACGGACGGACTGGTCTTCTTCTTTTGCATCTTCTGGATAGCATCAATCATGACCGAACTCCAGCGGTCCGATATGGTCGACATGCGCAGAATGATGTATCTGCCCGTCTCGCTCAAGAGTGTTTTCGGCATCAACTTCGCGTTTTCCCTCCTAACGCCAGCCGGAGTGCTGTTTATTTTCCCGGCAATGGCTCTGGTCGCCGGGCTCGCCGTGCGGAACGGCCCCGTCCTGCTGACCGGCCTGGTGACCGTGCTGGCCTTTTACCTCGCGGTTTCGGGGTGGACGTACTATTTTCGGGGGTGGCTGGCCGCGCTGATGGAAGATAAGCGTAAGCGGCGCATGCTCATCATGGTGTTGCCCATGTTTTTTATACTGGTGGGATGGGCACCGCAGTTTCTCATCCGTTTAGGG
This sequence comes from Candidatus Hydrogenedentota bacterium, assembly GCA_046483455.1. Lineage (GTDB taxonomy): Bacteria > Hydrogenedentota > Hydrogenedentia > Hydrogenedentales > SLHB01 > UBA2224. Next base: position 13,680 of record JAWODE010000093.1, read on the forward strand.
CCTCGGTGGCTACCCGGTGACCCGCTGACGGTGCTAATGGCCGGCAACATGCTGTTGCCGCCGGGATGGCTGCCGCTGGCGCTGCAGAGTTTTGTTCTTGGAGACGTGTACACTGGCCTTGCGTGCACTATCGGACTCTTGGGCCTTGGCGTGCTGCCTTTGAGCATGGGCTACCGCGCCACGCGCCGGCATTACCTCGGAATCCAAACCCGCCGAGAGCGAAAACGCGGGACAAAGTCGAAGGATACGCGTGTGCAGCCCGTGGAAAACGCCTTTATGGGCAAGACCATTCCAGGGTTCGACGAAGAGACCAGCGCGGTAACAATGGCCAGCATCAAGATGCTGTCGCGGCATCCGACGGTGCGAATGCAACTCATCGCGCCCTTTGTGGTAGGCGTGTTTCTCTTCGCCCTCTATTTCTTGCGGAGTGGTGGTATGTTGCAGATTCCCGGCATTGCCCGTAACGTGATTCCGACGGCCGCCTTGGCATGGCCACTGCTCAATGGCGCGATGCTCTTTGCCAATATTTTCGGCACCGACGGCAATGGCTTTCGTTCCCTCATTCTTCTACCCACGGACCGGCGCACGTACATCCTGGGAAGAAACCTGGCTTTGGGCGCGCTGTTTGGCGGGCAGATGCTCGTCTTTGTATTGCTGGCATTCGCGATTTTCCGTACAAGCTTGCTCTCGCTGGTCATAGCAGTCTTGAACGTGGGCTACGTCGTGCTCATCATCAGCGCCCTCGGCAACATATGCTCGCTTTACCTGCCATACCACCTCCCTTCCGACTCGATGCGTGGACCAAAAAACAAACCCGTGGCACTATTGACGACGTTCTTGTTCCTGTTTCTGCTCCCGCTTATTCTGTTGCCGCCGATGGCGTGCGCGTTGATCGACGCCGGTCTCACTTATGTTTACGAGGGCTGGTGGTTTCCCGCGGGTGCGGTGTTGTCCCTGCTGTTCCTGGGGGTGGCGCTGCTGAGCTACCGATGGCTCCTCGACGTCTGCGGCAACATACTCGCGGTGCGCGAAGCCAAAATCCTCGAGACTCTCACCAAGGGAAACGATTAGAACAATCCAATGCCAATGCCGAGAGGCACGGAGGTTGGTACGACGTGCATCCCTGGATGACGCAGATTAACGCAGATGATGAAAACCGCAAGGAAACGGCACAAGCTGTCGCGGCGTGTTTTCCGCAACGCCCATTCGAGCGGCCTTTTCATAGTGCTGGAAGCACGCTATAGACTAGCCCCGGGTGGCAACCCGGGGAACAGCCGTTCCTTGGTTGAAAATACGCAGTGAACGAGAAGGTTGGTATACGTATGCGACATTGAATCCCCCGCTCTGCCGTCCCTACGGGACTTGATTACTTTGGCATGCGCTTTTCCCCGGGTTGCCACCCGGGGCTAGTCTATGACGTGCCTGCGGCACTTTTAATAAAGAATCTCTTGAATAATTAATAATTGAGGACCATTTATTGAATCCCATAGCGTTCTTACGCCTCAGCGCTGCGGCACGGTCTCCAGACCGAGCCGCTTTTACGACCGTCAGGTCTCCACCCTGCTTGAAGATTTCCACGCAAAACGACGGTGATTCAGGGTACAGATAAGCAATAAATGGTTACCGTGGAGGTGTTGAAAAACGAAGCCTCCGTAGCGCAGACGCGAAAAACGGCCGGGACAGACCCAGGTTTGCTGCGCAAACCGCATGGTCAGTCCCTGTTTTTCGCCTGGTTCAACTGATTCAAGGTCTTTTTCAACAGCTCCATTGTCCCCCATTTACACAGCGTGTGAGGCTTTATGACTAAGGGGTTAGTTTTCCTCAGGCCGGTCGCGGCAAGTCACACGCCCGCCCAGGATTCGCGGTAGAAACGCAGGACGTCGTCCTCGGACAAATCGCCGGCTTGGTTTTTGAAGCGATAGGGATCGGAATGGCAATCCCGTGCAAACTCGGCGAGCTGATTCTCATCCACGCCTGCATCGCGCGCGGCTTTGGACACGCCGCAGTCTTCCAGTAAAGTGTGCACAGCGCGCACGATGTTCCCTGCCGCCTCAGAAGGCGGGCCGGAAAAACCGAGGGCGTCGGCGATGGCGGCCACTTTTTCGGGGACGTGAGCGGCGTTATGGCGGAACACGGGAGCGAGGAGAAGTCCGTTGGCGAGCCCGTGCTGGACGCCGCAATGCAGGGTGTAGTAATACCCCATGCCGTGAACGAGCGTCGTGCCGCTTTGGGCGATAACGCATCCTGAGAGCATGGCCGCGAGGAGCATATTGCCGCGGGCCTCGAGGTTCAAGGGCTCTGTGACGGTGCCGGGCAGCCACTGCTTGACCAGCCGGCAGGCCTCGAGAGCCAGGATGTCGCCCAGGGGAGTACTTTTTTTCGAAAGCATTCCTTCCATGGCCTGGCTGAGTGCATCGAGACCGGTATCGGCGGTGATATTGGGCGGAAGCGAGGTGGTGAGTTCCGGGTCGAGAAGCGCCATCCGGGGAAAAAGGGCGCGGCCCTTGATGGTGCGTTTCTGGTTCTCGGCCGTGTCGACAAGCACGGCGTAGGGAGTGACTTCGCTGCCCGTGCCGGCGGTTGTGGGAACGGTTATGATGGGGAGAGCCCCTCTGGTAAAAAGGTTCGAGCCGATGAAATCCCTGCATGGCCCATCGTTGAGTGCCAGTCCCGCGACGGCCTTCGCGACATCCATGGGACTTCCCCCTCCGATAGCAATAATCATGTCGCACCCGTTTTTCCGGCAAACGGCCGCCGCGGTATCGCAGTGCTCCGTTGTGGGATTCTCTTCGGCCTTGTCGTAAATGACGGCCTTGGGAAGCTGCGCCGCGAGGCGGTCGAGTGCGCCGATGGCCCGCGCGGAATGTTTGCCCGTAACCACGAAGGGCTTTTGCCCTAGTGGGGTCGAGCATTGGGCGATTTGCTCGAAACAACCGGGGCCAAAGCGGACTTCCGTGGGCATCAGATAGGAGAAGTCGTTAAGATTGGCCATTCTATAACCCGTCTTTGAGGTTGTCAGTAAACTGTTGCCGTTTCTGAGCGAGACGCTGAAGACTATGCAACGCCTTTTTCGCGCCTTCGGAATTGGGCTCGACGATGGTAGCCTGCCGCCAGTTGGTCTCGGCCTCGTTTGTTTTACCTTGACGATATAGGGCATTGCCGAGATAGGCGTGAGCGAGGGCGCAATGCTCATCGGTTACTACGGCATCGCGAAAGAGTTTTTCCGCGAGCGCGTCGTTCTTGGCGTTATAGGCCTCGCGGCCTTGTTTAACGAATTTTAGCGCGGCCTTCCGCCGTTCTGAACCGTGCTGGTCGCCCGCATGTTTCCGGAGCTTTTTCGCATCGGAAGCGACTCGGGACAAAGCATCCCGCACGGATTCGCGACGCCGCAGAACAAACCCGGCATGCCTTGTGACATTTTTGCTGAGAGTTGTGATGTCTTTGAAAATACTTTGTGGCATGAGCCCACCCTTCCTGTCGAGATTTTACCATTGGTGTGGCCGTTACGCTAGCCTGGGGGTCAGAACCGCGCTGCGCCTGTATTAGAGAAGCTCCACTCTTAATGGGCTTCCGTTGCCCTTGGAGCGGTGATGTTCGAGGGCCAATGACGCATGGTGCTTGTGGGAAACGAGGGTGATTTGCGTGACAAATTCTTATTTTGCGCATTTATAATCTAGTGAAAAGGGACCCTGTCAAAAGTTTCCTGGTATATTTCATTTCACTATGAAGTCACGAGGAGACAAAGAAGAATTTGCCACCGCGCACAAGGCGCATAGAGGAACAAAGCCGGTGCAAAGAGAGAATGCATTTGCTACGGAATGCGTTAGCGCCAGGAAATGGGGAAGACGCAGGTTCCCCCTACCCAAACAGCGGAATTGAGAGCGGTTGATTGAGGAAACAGAGGGTTTTAGAATGGCGAAGCTTGCAAGGTTTTTCTCGTCCGTGATGAGGGGGAAGGAGATTCTTACCGTGGGGCTCG
>JAWODE010000490.1:0-3916 GCA_046483455.1 Candidatus Hydrogenedentota bacterium
ACCCATATCCCCGCCGATCGTGTACCTATCATCGTTCTGATACCCCCTTGTTTGATATTCCAGCCGCTTTTTTCGGCAAAACGCCGTCAATACCGCTCTGGAGATAGGCATTGCGTGTATAATCATCAACACTCTCATACGCCCTGGGGAGAACGCAACCCGGGAAGGACTTTGCAGTGCTCACCAAAGAGTTGCTAGGGAGTCGCGTTGTGTGAAAAGGTATGTTAGAAGCAGCTACCTTTGACAAGTCTTGGAGTATAAGGATGCATATTGAATCTTATCTCAGCCGCAATGAACTTTTCATGGGGCTCGGTCTGGAGAGTATCGAGCGCATCGCTAAAGAATTCCGAAACATTGTCGTTAGAGCCGGTGACACGATTATTACCGAAGGAAGCCGGGGCGATACGTATTACCTGATTGCTACGGGTGAAGCGTCAGTGCTGAAAGGAAGCGGAATCGGTCAGCGAGAACTCCAACGGTTGGGCCCTGGCGACGGATTCGGCGAAATGTCGTTAGTGGCCGATGAACCCCGGTCTGCCACGGTTAAGGCCGTATCCGACGTGGAACTCTTTTCCCTGGACCGCGAACATTTCCTCGTGCTTATGGAGGAAGAGGAACGGTTTGCGCAGCGCATCCTCCGGCTCCTTTCCCAACGCTTGCGACAAACGAATCAGGTGGCGACGCTTGACCTTCTTCGCGCCCATCAAGGTTTGATTATCTCTTTGGCGGAATTGGCGGAATCACGCGATTCCGACACGGGCGCCCATCTCTATCGCGTGCGTGATCATTGTACGCTTCTGGCAAAGCTCTTATCCGAAGATGAACGATTCAAGGAGCAGATGAGCTCGGACTTTGTCGAAGCGATTTATTACGTTAGCCCCTTGCATGATATAGGAAAGGTCAGTATTCCCGACGCGATTTTGCTGAAACAGGGGAAACTTACGGACGCAGAATTCAAGGTGATTAAGACGCACACGCTGGTTGGTGGACAGGCTCTCGATACGGTGCTTCAATACTGCGATCTCGAGATGTTCCGCATTGCCAGAGACATCGTCTTGAGCCACCATGAGCGCTACGATGGCGAGGGATATCCCTCCGGGATAAAAGGCGAGGAGATTCCCCTGGCGGCGCGCATCATGGGAATTGCGGACCACTACGACGCCTTGCGCTCCAAACGCGTGTACAAGGATGCCTTCACCGCCGAAGAAGCTCTTGAAAACCTGCGGGAAGAACGAGGGAAGAGGTTCGATCCGGCGATTGTCGACATTATGGTTGCCCATATTCACCTTTTTGAGGACATACACGATCAATATGCGTACAAAAACAGCCGGCCTGATAAGGATGAAGCCCATTCTTCATGAGAATACATTGGGGTTTGGTTGCTTTCGGGGGCGACTTTCAAGGTCCTGAGTTCCCAAATGGCAAGCCGGACGCGCGAAACGCCATTTCGGTGGAATGCGATGCGCATGTGAAAAGTCCATAATACATGGTTGGCATAAATAACTTCCGTTACAAGGCCACACATTACGTCTAAAATGGTTAGTCCCTGGCAAAGGCGGTCGGTATACTTGAGCGTTGGTGGGAAGCAGTTGGAAAAACTGGCGCGCTCGGGTCTGGCCGTTTGAAACGCACAACGGAGGAATTCCCGTGGAAAAGACTATCAGTATTATGCCCTGTTTGGATATGCAAAACGGCCGCGTGGTCAAAGGCGTGCATTTCGTCGACATCCGCGACGCGGGCGACCCGGTGGAATGTGCCCGGGCCTATTGCGACGCGGGAGCCGATGAACTTGCTCTCCTTGATATTGCGGCCACGGTGGAGGGGCGCGCCACAATGCTCGACGTGGTCCGGCGCACGGCCGAGGCCGTCAGCGTGCCTTTTACCGTAGGGGGAGGCATCGGCGACGTAGCATCCGCGGCAGCGGTATTGGAAGCCGGAGCCGACAAGGTATCCGTCAGCAGTGCCGCGTTTCGAAAACCCGAGATTGTTCCAGCCATGGTCAAGGAGTTCGGTGGCGGCGCAGTGACGGTCGCCATAGACGTCGACCAGAATGCGGAACTGCCTTCGGGATACGAGGTATATATCGATGGCGGGCGCACGGCGACGGGGGTGGATGCGCTCGAGTGGGCAAAGCGTATCGACGGTTTCGGCGTGGGGTGCATTTTGCCGACCAGTAAGGCCGGTGATGGTGCGAAAACAGGCTACGACCTTCCCGTGATTCGCGCCATGGCGGATAACGTATCCGCCCAGGTAGTCGCTTCAGGCGGGGCGGGCACGCTCGAGCATTTCTACGAGGCTGTCGAGGCCGGTGCTACCATTCTTCTTGCAGCATCCGTGTTCCATTTTCACATTATCGGCATTCCTGAACTCAAGCAATACCTGAAGGACCGTGGCGTGAATGTGCGTTGAAATGCCGCGGCGCTGTCTTGATACAGCGCGTTGAGAGCGGTAATAAGCCTGGGAAGTGGAGAAATCGGAGAAAAAGCGCGGGTCTTCGCGCCGCTGTCCCACGAGTATCCGATTTGCGGGCCTATGGGACGAAAAGAAAGGACGTGGACTTCCACATATCCCCTTGATTATCAACTGGTGGGCGAGGAGGGACTCGAACCCTCAATCCCTTTCGGGCAACGGATTTTAAGTCATAAAATAGTCCATATGTCATAATACATAATAGCATAACATAAAACAACTTGCGCCGTTTTCGGCTTTGTTTTGGTATTGTGTAAGTCCTTTATGTACGGTGGCGGTTTTTCCGGCAGTGCACCGTGAGTGCACCACGCGGTGCACCAGGAAACATGCGGCACAGGTTTCAACACAGTGACTCTGTCACATCAAAAGAAAAAATGCTCGAAGGGTGTTGATGCGGGATGTGAAAAGAGCCCCACAAAGCGTATCTCGTGAATGGTTTGCGGCTGCGCTGCCAGATGCACGGCTATTCCGGCTCAAATCATGTGACACTGTTAGCTCCATGAACCCTTTTCGGACACCTTTCGCTGGTGTGTTTGGGCGTTGTCGGCGGGATGGGCGCAGCGTTTGGTGTCCACATGAACATGTCTCGAAGGCAGTGACAAAACTGACAAAACGCCTCCGTCTGTTTTCCTTCTTTGAGCGGCTCGTGCTCCTCGATGCGGACCGCTCTTTCCCGTGGCTGGCCTGGCCATCCGGGTCTGGGCCTTTTTGTTTCTGCATGGGAGTGGCTGGAATTCGCGCGAGGGATTTGCGCGGTGTTGCGTGGCGTGACGGGCAAGTGGAATGCCACAATGCAGGACGGCCCTACTGCTATTGTTGCTATTCCTGCTAGCGACGAGAGGCCTTCCTGCGGTGCGTTGCGAGGCGTGGAAGCAGCCAGCGGCTCTTGGTCCTCGAGGGAGCGGCCGTGTGCGTGCGGTATGGCGAGCGCTTTCGACTCGGGAAGCCAGTCGCCGGGTGATGCCTGGAGGCGAGAGAGGCGCTTGAACCGTCCGGCTGGCGGGTGCGGAGACGTCCGCGCGCCCGTGAAGATGGAGGCGTGTTTCGAAGGTAGCTGTTACGGAGACGACCGAGGGGGGCCAGGGGGGGAAAGCGTTTAGGTGAAGGGATGATACCGTCGCTCGTACAAAATTTTTCGAATTTTGAGCGCTCACACTGGCTCCTCTGAACATGCGAAATACCCAGGTTGGACTAAAGGCTTCGATTCTTGATGGTCCCTCGTATTTTCCCACCGCCGAGTGTGCTCCCGCCCCGGCATCCATTACCTGGGAATGGTCATGGGTTTTCCGCAGCGCTTACAATATCCGGTCGCTCCTCTTAAATGAATGGGCACCGTGATGGGGGCCTTGCAGTGCGGACAAACCAACCGAAGTACTTCGGGAACGGGGAGATCCGGACCAGCCGGTGCACTCCATTTTCCGCTTTGAGGTAACCATAGGCGAAATTG
>JAWODE010000227.1:0-3050 GCA_046483455.1 Candidatus Hydrogenedentota bacterium
AAGTGCGCAAGGGCGTGCTGATCGCCGCCGGCGCAAAAATCCTTGGCAACATCGAAATCGGCGAAGGCGCTAAGATCGGCGCCGGAAGCGTCGTCCTGGACGACGTCCCGCCCCACACCACCGCCGTCGGCGTACCGGCGCGCGTCGTGGGGCGTCCCAAAACGGAGCAGCCTGCTCTCGATATGGACCACTACATCTTCGCCGGCCATGGCGAGGGAATCTGAGCAGTCCCAAAGTTGCATCCAACATGAGCAGGACAATCACGCCGCCTCAATGGGCGTATCGTTTTGTTGGCCGATGTTCGTCCGTGCAAGTCCGTGTTCCTGCTACTCCCCCCTCGTTTCGTTTTCACCGCTCTAGCCCGGCTTTTCCCGACATTTGCACCGCGAAGAGTGATCGGCAATACTGCGAGGGAAATATGATGCGGTGAACAGACGCGAATTTCAGGAGGATATCGAAAGTGACTCGAAGAGATTTCTTGGGAAAGATGGCCGGTGGAGTGCTGGGATTGGCGTTGTTTCGGAAGGGATACGGGGTTTCGCGGGAAGCCGTTAAACGGCCAAACTTCGTGTTTTTCTTGGTCGATGACCTCGGCTGGACCGATTTGGGCTGTTTTGGCAGTGCGTTTTACGAAACCCCGAATTGCGACCGGCTTGCCACCGAAGGAATGAAGTTCACGGACGCCTACGCGGCCTGCCCAGTGTGCAGTCCGACGCGGGCGAGCATTATGGCGGGGAAGTATCCCGCCCGTATGGCCACGACCGACTGGTTCGGCGCACCCCAACCGGACTCGGTCGGCGGTCATTGGACCAAGAACAAGCTGCTGCTGCCCGCGCCGTACCAGGAACACCTGGACCTCGGCGAGATCACCGTTGCGGAGGCCCTCAAAGACGCGGGTTACGAAACGTTCTTCGCCGGCAAATGGCATCTCGGCGGCGAGGGATTCTTCCCTGAAGACCAGGGGTTCGACGTAAACAAAGGCGGGCATCATCGCGGCAGTCCTCCCGGGGGCTATTTTTCGCCCTACAAGAACCCCGAGCTCGAGAACGGTCCTAAGGGGGAGCATCTTCCCGACCGGCTGGCGTCCGAGACCGTCGAGTTCATCGAGGCGCATCGCGACAGTCCGTTTATGGCCTATCTGTCGTTCTATTCCGTGCATACTCCATTGCAGGCGCGCGATGACCTGAAAGCCAAATACGATGAAAAAACGGAGTCCATCGACCCGGATAAACCGCGTTGGGGGAAGGAAGGCGAGCGCAAGGTCCGCCTCGTCCAGGACCACCCCGTGTACGGCGGTATGGTCGAGGCTATGGATATGGCTGTCGGCAAGGTGTTGGACACGTTGGACCGTTTGAATTTAGCCGATAACACGGTCATCATCTTCATGTCCGACAACGGCGGGTTGAGCACATCGGAGGGGCATCCGACCAGTAACTTGCCCTTGCGGGGCGGGAAAGGCTGGCTGTACGAGGGGGGTATTCGTGAACCCATGATGATCAAGTGGCCGGGGGTTACGAAACCCGGCACGGTCTGCGAGGAGCCCGTCATCAGCACGGATTTCTACCCGACTATGCTCGAGGTGGCGGGGTTGCCGTGGCGCAACGAGCAACATGTGGACGGCTTGAGCCTCGTGCCGTTGCTGATGCAACGGGGGTCCCTGCGTGATCGCGCCTTGTATTGGCATTATCCCCATTACGGCAACCAGGGGGGGAGTCCGAGCGCGGCCATTCGCGACGGCGAGTGGAAACTCATCGAGTTCTTCGAGGACGGCCGTGTCGAGTTGTACAACCTGCGCGAGGATATCGGAGAAACGAATAATCTCGCTGCCGTTATGCCGGACAAGACGCAGGAATTAACAAATAAACTCAACGCATGGCAGAAAGCGGTTGGTGCCCGGTTCCCGAGCCCCAATCCCGCACACAAGCCCGAGGCCTAAAGAGCCCCACCGAGTTTCCGGAGCCGGAATCCACCCCCCGCCAGCGGAGGATACACTATCCGGAAAGCCGATGAAGTAAATTCGACGCACTTGCCCCTGCTGCGGGGTCGGCCATGCCGAAAACAGGCGTTTTCTAAGGGCGTAAGCTGGACCGGGGGTGGATGTGTCAGGGCTGGAGTTTGGTTGCTGTTCCGCGGCCCACAATTCTGCGTTAATCGGAGTGCTTCAGCGCTGCTAGGGGTATCACGGCCATCTCACCGCTATTCCGGTTACCGCCGCGGCTGCCGCAGTTCGAGTAAACCACATACAAGCGGTTCTCGTGTTCAACGGCATAGGGGTATGAAAGCCGGGCATTTTCAGCGGATTCGCCGGGGCCCTTCGGGAATACGGCATCGCGGATACGGAACACGTTGCTGAAGACTTTTTCGCCGGGTTTGCTGACAGCGATGGTCAGGGGATGGCGCTGGCCCCCGTGGTCGCGCACCGTTGTGCCGATAAGATACCGCTGGCCGGTGCTTAGGATTCCGGCATACGCTTTCGTGCAAGGCATGGGCAGATTGGTCCATTGCACATCCGACCATGTACGGCCAAGATCGGTGCTGCGCGATGCCAGCGCCCGGTCGTGGCGGTAACCCGCGCGTACGATAACTACAATTTCTTCGTCATCAACGAGTACCGTGGATTCACCCCAGATGTCGCGCAGGTTTTTGTCCACCGGCAGGAGGACCCGGTCCCAAGTTGTGAAATCGTCTCCCTTGCTGATGGCAACGGCGGGCCATGCCCACTTGTGGCCGTCTGGGATGTCCATCCCCGCCATGATCCAGTTGCCATCGGCCATTCGGATGGGCTCATCGCAGGGCCAGAACCCTTCCACGATGGTTCCTTGAAGCTCCCAGTCGGCCGGGGACGAGCACCGTGACGGCCGGCGCCCGCCCGATGGACACCGCCGTCGTCAAGGAGCAGGCGGAGACCGCGGTCCGCGCCGAGCGCGAGCGCGTCGCCGCGATCCAGGAGGTCTGCGGCGGCGGAGGCTGCCACAAATTGATAAGGCAAGTTAGAGACGCTTAATCCGGCGTGGATCCCCCGCAGGGGGCTTTTTTGATCAGCTTTCAGC
>JAWODE010000241.1:0-3602 GCA_046483455.1 Candidatus Hydrogenedentota bacterium
GACGGCGATGTTGACCAGGCCAAAAACGAAGAGGTTGAATGTGCTGCCCAGTTTAGCCACACCTTCCGCCGAGAACGCCACAATAAAAACCGTCACGATCCCGCCGGTCAGGAGAATGCCGCGCGTCGGCGTCCCGAACCACCCGACCTTCTCAAAGGCGGGCGGTGCCAGGCGGTCGCGCGCCATTGCAAGGGGGTAACGACTCGCCGAGAGAATGCCCGCATTGCCCGTTGAGGCAAAGGCTGCCAGGGCCGCTATGATTACCAGCGCTGGCAGTACCGGTTTCGGGGGCCATCCGGCAAATGCCGTGGCTGCCGTGTGCACCGGCGTGTAATCTTCGCGCAGGTCGGTGGGTTCCAATACGGCGATCATGATAAACACCCCGCCTACATACACCGCCGTGGCCGTTGCCAGCGACAGAATCATCGCCCATGGCAGGTTGCGCTCGGGCTTGCGCACCTCCTCGCTGATGCTGGCCACCTTGGTTAACCCCGCGTACGATACGAAGACCAGTCCGACCGTACTAAAGAGACCGGTCCAGCCGCGTTCGGCGTGCAGGAAGGGAGTGTACTGCTTCTCGAGGGCTCCTTCAGGCATGCGGGTGAACACATGCCAGAATCCTTCCACGACGAAAAGCCCGAGTATCCCGAGAATGGCAATCACCAGCAACTTCTGAAGCCGTGCCGACTGATGCGAGCCGAAGATGTTGACGACTACGAAGAAAACCGTAAGGGCAACGGCAATGAGCTTGATGCTCCATGCCGCGCCTGCTGTGTCCGGCGCAACAAACTCCCCGATTAACGGTATAACTGCCAGATAGGCGCCCATACCCACCAGCGAAAACGCCGACTTTAGCACCAAAGAAAGCCATGTGCCGACCCCCGTCACCGTGCCTACGGCCGGTCCGAGGCTGCGATCCAGAAAATAATACGCTCCGCCGGCGCGCGGCAACGCGGTAGACAACTCCAGCATGCTGAACATCGAAGGGATCATGAGCAGTCCCGCGAGGAGGTACGCCACGACCGCGGATGGCCCGGCTGTGGCTGTCGCCAAACCGGGCAGCAAAAAGAACCCCGAACTAAACATGGCCCCAGTGGCGATGCAATACACATCCCACAAGCCCAGTTCTTTGCTCAAGATTTCGGGTGAATTCCGCCCGTTTTTGGACTCGAGGTCTGTCATAAATCTGGCCCAGTATATCGCTTTGGGGCAGTTTTGCAAAGATGTTTTGCAAAGATGTTGACACGCATGGACATTCGGTGCACGAGAAGGAGGAATCGGGCCTGCGCACCGTATCCGAACCTGCTCACAATCCCATTGGCAAGAGGTCCGTATGCCTCAGCCCGATAACAATCTTGATACCCATGTCACGTAGGGGTATTCTCGTAGGCGCATTGTGCGTGTTGCGGAATCGCGTGCTATCCCCATAGGACCTTATACTGTTTTTTGAGGGAGTCCGGGTGCGGGGGGCGCATGGCGGCACGGTGCCGTGCCTGCGAAGAGAAACCCCTTATGTTCAGGAGAAGGAAGTATGAATCGACCGAAGATAAATCATCAGTTGGGGCGCCGTACGTTTTTGAAGCGAGCGGCAGCCGGGGTGGGCGGCGCTCTGGCCGCGCCTTTGGTGGTGCCCGGCACGGCGCTGGGTGCTGAAGGCCGGGCGGCAGCCGGCGAGCGCATCACGGTAGGCGTGATTGGCCTTGGAGGGCGTGGAAGGACCGTGATGACGGCTTTCCTGGCCCAGCCGGATACACAGGTAGTCGCGGTATGCGATGCGTTCCGCGATCGGCGAGAGGCCGGCGCGCAAATGGTCAACGAGCGATATGGCAATCAGGATTGCGCTTCCTATATCGACATGCTCGAGTTGCTGGACCGTCGTGATATCGACGCGGTGCTGATTGCGACAGGGGACAATTGGCACTCGGAAGCAGCGATTATGGCCGCGCGCGCAGGGAAGGATATGTACTGCGAAAAACCACTCAGCGTGACGATCACGGAATCACGCGCCGTTGCGGACACGATGCGCCGGCTCGGGCGGGTATTCCAGTGCGGCACGCAGCGGCGCAGCATCGGCAATTTCCGCTTTGCCGTGGACCTCGTACGGAGCGGCAAGCTGGGGCGGCTCAAAGAGATGCATGCGGAGGAATCGCGGGGGTTTCAGACGCTTTACAACACCATTCTGCCGGCGGAACCGGAGCCGCCCCGCGAGGAGTTCGACTGGAACCGGTGGCTCGGGCCCGCACCTTGGCGCCCCTACAACTCGAAGTACCCGTCGCGGGGGTACTGGAGCGCCCATACGGATTTCAGCGGCGGCTCGATCACGGAGTGGGGGAGTCACACCGTGGATTTGTGCCAGTGGGCGAACGATGCCGACGACACAGGCCCCGTCGAGTTTGCGCGCGAGGGTGATTGGTGGGTCGGCAAGTATGCCAACGGAGTCAAACTCGTTATCCGCACGGGGTTGCGCTTTGGGTCCTGTCCGGTCCGGTTCGAGTGTGAAGAAGGCTGGGTCGAGACGGGCGATTCGGGCGAGATCGAGGTGCAACCGGCGTCGTTGTTGGCGGAACGGCAGTTTCAGGGAGGCTATCCGTCGGATAACCACGTGCGGGCATTTCTGGATTGCGTGAAAACGCGCCAGCAGCCCGTATCGCATGGAGAAGTGGCGCACCGGTCGATTTCGGCGTGTCATGTGGCGAACATCTGCAAACGTCTCGGGCGTCCGGTGAAATGGGTCCCCGCGAAAGAGGAATTCATTGGCGATGAAGAGGCGAACCGGTTGCGTTCACGGGCGTATCGCGAACCCTGGTACGTGTAAGCGGACCGCGGCGTGTTTTTAGTGATAGTAAGTCGAACAATCACGAACGAGGCAATAGGTCATGAACATTCATCGAGCATTTTGGAGCATTTTCGGGGTCGTGTTCGCAGCGGGAGCGCTGGCGTCTTTCGCGGGCTATGCCGGGGAGGAACAGTCTAGCGCGAATCTGGCCCCTTTAACCGAGACCGAGCTTATCGGCATCCTCGAGGGCGATACGGAGTGGTTGTTGAAACAGGAGGCGTGCCGACGGTTGCGTCATATCGGCACGGAGGCCTCGGTGCCCGCGCTGGCGGCGTTGTTGCCCGACGAAACGCTGTCCCACATGGCCCGGTTCGCGCTCGAACCGATGCCGTATCCTGAAGTAGATAAAGCATTGCGGGAGGCCTTAGAGGTCACGGATGGATTGACCCAAGCCGGGGTTGTCATCTCGATCGGCGTGCGGCGCGATGAGAAAGCAGTGCCGCTGCTTATCCCGCTCATGAAGGCCGATCATCCCGAGGTTGGCCGAACCGCGGCGGGGGCGTTAGGGCGTATCGCTACATCCGAAGCCACCCAGGCGTTGCGGGAATACCGCCCGGAGGCGCCTGAGGCGACGCGCACGGCAGTGAACGAAGGTTTGCTTGCCGCGGCGCAGCGTTGTACCGAAGCCGGGAAGCGGCAACGGGCCGCGGCGCTGTATGAAGAGTTGTTGGCGGCGGATACTCCGCTCGAGGTGCGTATGGGGGCCTTTCGCGGGCTCGCCTATGCCCGGCCGAACAAGGCGCCCGAACTTCTTATCGGGGCGCTT
>JAWODE010000245.1:0-2681 GCA_046483455.1 Candidatus Hydrogenedentota bacterium
GGACCCCTGCTTTCGCAAAGGAGAGGGGAGAGGCAAGCGCGACGGAAGGGCATGGGTGACGGGAAAGTAATGTGCGTGAAAGGCATCCAGCAGTATACATCATGGCCAGCAAACGTAATGGCACCCTCTACACGGGCGTAACAAGCGATTTGCCACAACGGGTTTGGCAACACCAGACCGATGCCTTGGAAGGTTTTACGAAGCGGTACCGGGTGCATATGTTGGTGTATTGCGAGTATCATCCCGAGATGAATTCCGCCATTGCTCGCGAGAAGCAGATCAAGAAATGGAAACGCGCCTGGAAAGTGCACTTGATTGAAGAAGAGAACCCGGAATGGATTGACCTGGCCGCTGACATGTGGTGACTGGACCCCTGCTTTCGTAAGGGTGACGGGAGAAGGCGCGGCGAGGAGGTAGGGCGCGTGGGGCAAAGCGGGAGAAACGGCTGAACGGTAAAGGATGAAAAAGATGCTGGTTTACGTGGATACATCGGTGTTCGGCGGCGTGTTTGATCCAGAATTCGAGCGTGCCTCCAAGGCGTTCTTTGACCGGGTTCGGAATGGCGCGTTTGAAGTGGCGATCAGCCCTGTTGTATTGGATGAACTCAACCATGCGCCGGCGCCGGTGAGGCATTTGTTCGATGAATTGGAGCCGTCTTTCGTACGGGTCGATCCCGGCGAGGCCGCGTATTCGTTGCGCAGCGCCTATCTCGAGGCTCACGTGGTCAGCGCCAGGTGGGCCATGGATGCGCTTCATGTCGCAACGGCCACCGTGAGCGGTTGCCGGGCCATCGTGAGTTGGAATTTCCAGCACATAGTCAATTTCAAACGCATTCCGTTGTATAATGGAGTTAACCAGATGCAGGGTTATGCCGCGATTGCGATTCATACACCGCAGGAGATGGCTTTCGATGAAGAAGAAGAGCTTTGATTGCGTCGAGATGATGCACGAGGGTGCTTTGCGCATCTATGAAAAGACAAAGGATATGACCAAGGAAGAAGAATTGGCCTATTGGCGTGAGCGCGCTGAGGCGGCGCGGCGGGAGCATCCGCGCTTGCGGCAACGCGAGCCTGCAGGGCGGCAGACCGAGTGAAGCGTATCGGGTTTGCCTTGGAGAAGGCGACCGCCTTCGCATCCCTTTATGACGCGGTTTCCTGACCGCGACACCCTTCCGACTACAAGGTGTTATGAAGAAACCGTATAACTATTGTTCGCCACTATAGGACATTTAAAATGAGAAGTTTCTCAGTCAACATCGGGGCATTTCTCTTCCCGTTCAGTGTAGCAGTTATTGCCTTGCTCACGACCGGAACCGTCCGGGCTGACGAACCGGCCAAGTTTCTGGGGTCAATCTGGCAGAACAGTGCGGATGACCCGCTGTTCGGAACGTTGTTCGACCAGATCACGCCGGAGAACTGTGGCAAATGGGATGCCATCGAGCGCGAGCGCCGCGAGCGCGTGTGGACGAACATGGATGCGATGGTTCAGTTCGCTGACCGTCATTCCATGATCGTCAAACACCACTGCCTTGTGTGGGGGCAACAGCAGCCCGCCTGGACGCAAGAGGCTGACGATATCTCCAACGCCGTGGATGCCCTGATTGCTGATTTCTTCGAGCGCTATGGCAAGACGATTACCCTTGTGGACGTCATCAACGAGCCGATCTCTGCGCCTCCGGCCTACCGCTCACAACTCGGGGGCGACGGCAAGAGCGGATGGGATTGGGTCATCTGGACATTCAGGCGCGCCCGCTTGCACGGCAACACACATGGCTTCACTGGAAAGCTGATCCTGAACGAATGGGGCATTGAAAGAAACCAGAGAAAGTTGAAACAGTTCCGGGAAATTGTCTCCATCCTGCAGCAGGAGTCGCTCATCGATGCCATCGGTGTGCAGGGCCACTACCTTGAAATAGCCGACGCGGCCAAAGTAAGACAGAGCCTGGACTACCTCGCCGAGACAGGACTCCCAATCTATATTTCGGAATTCGAACTGGACATTGCTGACGATATCCGACATGAGCAGCAATTTATGGCGCTCTTTTCGATGTTCTGGGAGCATCCCGCCGTGCGTGGCGTCACCCTTTGGGGACACCGTGAGGGCCAGATGTGGCGGAAGAACGGCTATTTGATTCGCAAGGACGGATCGGAGCGCCCTGCGATGACTTGGCTGAGGCACTACATGGCCAGTTACCGCAAAACGCATGCGGCGAACAAAGCGCCCGAGGATACGACTCGCGTGCTCGCCGATCCTCAGGCGGACGTTGCACCATAAGGATAGGAGCCAGCCCAGCTGTGGCATACTCCGCTGTGGCACGGTCTCCCGACCGCGCCACTCTTACGACCGGAGGTCTCCATTCCCCCGCCCGGCACCGCCTTTCGTGCAGGTGTGGAACTGGCACGCTCGCCCGTCATTCCATATCCCGGTCGATATCAACAACCTGCAGAGTGACACTGACCTCACCGAAATCAAGGATGATTTCGAAGCCAGACATATCCATACGCAACCCCTGTGTGTTTTGCGTTTTCCAGAAATTGCTTCTGATATTCCGCTGTGATTATATCCGTATTTCTCAGCATCAGACATAGTTTTAAAAAATTTTACGGATCCGGTTCTTATACATATACAGTTTACTGGGATTCCGTTTCGATCAGGATAGTTCTCTATGTCGTTATCAAAAG